>DAOWMX010000013.1 GCA_030642885.1 Anaerolineales bacterium
AGCTTGATGTATGCAGGCTATTGGGTCATTCAGCAAATCAGCTGGACAATCTAACCGACTGGATGGGAACTATGCTCAATGACACGGACATCTTGCAGTATTTAAACCAGGTCCTGAACGAAGAAGATCTTTCCAGTGCAATCCGAAAAATCCTGTATGTGCCTGAGGCATGGCGCGAGATTCACAACAACGAATTCCTCACTCTTGCTCTGGAGAAGATCGATCGTGCTGGTTGGTCCCCCGCCACCCTGGCTTCTCTAGCCCTCGGACAATCTTCGTTATCTAGCGCGCTGGACGCTCTCTCCTCCGAACAAGAGAGTCGTATCTCAAATCTAATAGATTTGAATGCTGACACTGAGAGTAAAAGCCTTATCGACATCGCACTGCTCTCTGTCACGCTGTTGAGAATTGCAGCCGATGAAGGGTTGGAAGGGCTAACAGAGGCGATAGTAGATAACACAGATTTCTGGGCTTCGGCGCTTTGCTGTGCGTGGCCTTATCTCGAGTTTGGACAGGAAATAATCACTGAACTAATCCGGGAAGGAAGTCAAAATTCGATAGGTCTGGTAACACAAATACTGCACTCTAACATGGATGTCCTCAGTGCTGTTGAGCTTCTTTCAAATCTTGACCCTAACTTATTGCGGAAAACTTTAGTCAGTTTGAACACCATGCACGAGGATGAATTATTCTTGGCTCTTTCCGAATCGGTCAATGAAGAACTCCACCCGATTCCAGCGAATAATCAACAAGATCCAGGCGCCCTTTCAGAACAAGCAATCATTCTCGCAGCTGCAGGGAATACCGATGGTGCACAAGAAATCGCCTCTCAAGCCTGGGATCGAACCACATTGATCTCAGCGCAGGTGGCAGATCGTTTGGCTGATATCGCCGAGATGGATGGTGACCCGGTACTTGAAGTGGAGGCACGCAAGCAAGCGTTCCAATTGAAGCTCACGCCAAGGCGGCGTGCTGAGCTGGCAAAGGCGTACGTTCAAATCGACCGCCCTCAAGACGCTCTCGACCTGCTCCTGGAGCCGGGGACGGCAGAAGAATTTATCGCTGCAGGTCAAGCATATGAGCTCTCAAACGAAGCTGAGCTGGCCGCGGACTACTTCATTCAAGCCTACCAACTCTCCTTAAGTGCCCCTGGACTGGATCCCACATGGATGGCCTTGCTCTCCAGCGGCCTTGATGAGTCAGGTATGTACAGCCAGGCTGTCCAGATCCTTAAAATCCTGTCTGCGCAAAAACCAGTCGATGCAGGACTAAGACATAATTTAGCTACTTTACTTGAGAAGGCTGGCGATCCTAATGCGGCAGCCGAGCAAGCATCGTTCGCGCTTACGCTAATGCCGAAATCGCTCGAATTGCGCGAAACCCTAGCTCGTAACTTGCAGAAATCCGGTCGGTCAGAACAAGCTATCCCGCATTGGCAATCCATCACTGCCCAAGACAAACAAGCACTAGCGAAGTTGAGCGCCTGCGCCCTGGAGGCCGGCGATTACACTCTAGCGAAGGTAAGCGCAGAGGAGCTTCGATCAGATAACCCCGAATCCGTGGAAGCCCAAGTCCTGCTGGGTAAAGCCCTTTCTGCCTTAGGAGAACATCAAGAAGCTGAAGCTCACTTAAAGAAAGTGACACAGCTTACCCCAAGTGATGCCGAAGCATGGATCGCTCTTTCGGAATGCCAGATGGCGACAGGCGATGAAGATACTGCCGAGGAGACGTTGAACTCCGCTCTCCAAGCCCTGCCAGCTAATGGAGCTGTTCATATCGCCAAAGCGCATTGGCTCCGGGAAAAATCCATGCTGACTGAAGCACTCGCGCATATCCGCCAGGCCGTAGACATTGACCCCGAGCGCGCGGATTGGCTTGTTGACTATGGGGATCTGCTACGTGAACTTGGTCGCACAGAAGAAGCGACACCGATCCTGCAGGCTGCTTGCGAAAAACAGCCTGAGAACTGGAAAGCTCGCCAAGCTTTAGCGCTCACCTTCGAAAACGAGGGTGACATGGCTTCAGCGGCAGCTCTTCTTGAAAACCTTCCCACGAATCTGGACCCCGAATCTCTTTGGAACGCAGGGCGTATTCTCGTCCAGACCCCTTCCGTGCAAGGAGAAACCGCTCACGAAGTTGGTGTGAAAACACTTGAAATGGCTCGTGAGTCCGGATTTGATGACAACGCCATAGATTACTGGATTGCACATGGTCTTCATCGCCAGGATCTCAACGAGGAAGCCATCCATCATTACCAGACTTTTCTGGACAATTCAGAGGATCTCCCCAGTGATGCACACCTTAAGGGCGTGCTCAGTCTAGCGGAGGCGGCAATTTCATTGGACGATGCTCATCTGGCAATTGCGACAATGGAGAAGCATCGCGGTCAGTACCCAACCTCTCTCGAAATGCTCATACTTCTCGCGAGAGCACATATTTCCCTCAACGACTTCAGTGCTGCAAAGAACCTCGCTCGCCAGGCCTTCGAGCGTAATCCGATTGAGACAGATGCTCTGTCCATATTATGCATCGCTGCGGAAGCGGATGGCTCGCTGGATGAAGCCATCTCTGCACGCAAACAACTCGCCAAACTTCAACCAGAACAATCAGAGTCCTGGCTAGAACTCGCCCGACTGACATGGCTCTCAGGGGACAAGGACGCAAGCCGCAATCATCTGGCACGCAGTCTTTCCCTGGGCCGGGGAGATAAGCAAACCCTGCAGAAAGCTGCCACACTATGCGGCGAATTTAAATTCCCCCGTCTGCAATTGCGATTGCTCCAACGCGCTTCATCACTCGATGAAAATGACCCGGGCATTCATAAGGAATTGGCGCTCGCAGCTGAAAGCATTGGGGATTTTGAACTGGCGCAGCGGGCTTGGATGCACATCGCGGATCTTCTTCCAAATGACACTCACCCCCTTGACCGTGCCGCGGAAGCACTCTGGAAATTGGATAAGAGAACCGCAGCAATTGGATTGTGGGAACAAGCGACCCAGATCGATCCGGAGAATGCACTGCACTTTACCGCGCTCGGGCGAGCCTACATGCAACTTGGTGAGATTCAGCGCAGCCTGAACTGCTTTGGTCATGCATTAGCACTTCAACCGAACGATCCAGCCTTCCTCATGGAAGCTGGCTCTGCAATGACGTGCTCGGGTTCACCTGAGGAGGGCCTGGGAGCCCTGCAGAAGGCAGTTTCACTCGTGCCGAACGATCCCATCCCCCTGATCGCTCTCGCAGAAACACTTCACCTGCTTGGACGCAATACGGATGCCCTCGCGGCTCTAGATCGGGCAGCAATACTTGCGCCCCTCTCCGTTAAAGGCTTCGCCTTACAAGCTATCACGTCTTTAGAAATGGGAGACCTTGAAAAGGCGAAGGAGACATACAAGTCGGTTCTCGATTCAGAACCTGCGAATTTTAGCGATGTTCTTTGGTCTACACGCAGCGCAGTAGCTCTCGCTGACTGGGACGCCGCCGTGCACAGAATCGAAGAATGGATGGGCACCGGTAATGACAATCCGGAAGCTAACCTCGAATATCTCCGCGGCCAGCTTCGACTGCAAGACTTACTCTGGGTATACCGCTCGGTTTGCGAGTCGGAGGCACATGCCCCTTCACAAGTCGATTTATTAGGAGAGAGAAAGAAATATCTCCAACAAATGATCGATCAATTCATATCAACCGGCTCCAATGAATCGATCGGCGAATTGCTCCTTACCTGGTTTGAACTAACCACAGAAGCGAAGGTTCCTGATGAATTGACAGTCTCTCAAAACATACCTCAACCCATCCTTCATGAATTCACCCAGGCGTTTGCCCTAGCTCAAATCCGGGCGAACAGACCAGCGAAGGCTGAGAATGCCCTCCTGCAAGATATTAGCACTGGTGATAAGGACCCCTACCACCACCTCCTGCTCGGCATCAGTCAAATGATGCTTGGGAAATTTATGGATGCACAAGAGACGCTTCAACAGATTCAAAACAACCCCATGATTCGCCCACTCGCACTTTTCGTTGAGGCTCAACTATGGCTGAAAACTGAGGACACTGAAAAAGCGATAACAGCGCTCAACAGCGCACTGTCTGACTGGCCTGATGAAGCTTCCTGGCATGCCAAGCTCGCTTTCCTCTACCAGGATAACAACAAGCTGGAAGCCGCGTTGCCCCACTGGCAGAACGCTGTTGAACTCGAACCTGAAAACGGTGAGTACCTGACTTCACTTGCCCGTATGTATCGTCAAGCAGGTCAACTGACCGATGCGCAAGCTGCGTATGCTAAAAGCCTGCAAACGTCGACCGTCGCACCCAAAGTTTGGAAAGAGGCCGGCGAGGTTGCCCTGGCAATCGGTGATGCCGAGAAAGCCGAAGCCTGGTTCGAGAGAGCTTGCTCCCTAATGCCATCGGATGTTGGCGTGATGATCGGAGCATCACGAGCCGCTATGGCTCTCGGGAATGTGAAACTTGCACTCGATCATGCCCGTAAAGCCTACCGCCTCGCTCCGAACAACGTGGAAGTCCTCACTGGGCTAGGCGACGTTTTCGCCCATAAAGGTAAGCTTCAGAAGGCAATCCAGATTTACGACCGGGCGTTACGCGTCTCCGAAGACGACCGAGCCGTTCAATTAGCTCGCAGCAAGCTCCTGCTTCGATTGGGGCGAACCGAGGAGGCTGCCGCTGACCTACGGACGCTTACGAATACAGAATCGGAATTCGAGGACGCGTGGGCTACGCTTTCAGAAGCGTACTCTCTGAGCGGGAACAATGATGCCGCCCTTGAAGCTGCCAACAAGGCTGCGAAACTCGCCCCTCGTAATGTGGAGTATCAGCTCCTCTTAGGACGGAAGTTCAAAGAGGTTGGTCAACTTGACCAGGCGCTTAACGTGTTGACAAAAGCTTCCTCCCTCGCCCCCGCCGACGCTCGAATTGCATGTGAACTTGGAGATGTTCACAAGGCTCGTCGGCAGGATACACAAGCTCTCGATGCATATTTACAGGCGATTACACTCGACCCTCAGGAAGCAGCCGCCTATAAACAAGCCGGATTGATCCTGAAGGTTTTGAAATCATACGGACAGGCAGCAGACATGTTTGAAAAAGTTGTTTCGCTAAATCCCCTGGATCCAGACGCTCTCCATCAGCTAGCTGCTGTACGCGCGTTGCAATTGGTCCATGGCGGTTTGGAAGAGCAGGCGGTGACCCTATGATCAACCGAGATACTTTCATTCACCTCATCGATACAGCATTTCTCGCTGGACGCGCTGATTACGCGGAACACACTGCGAACGATTGGCTTGCGGTATGGCCAGGCGATCTCGAAGTCCAGCTCCTGATTGCACGAGCGGAGATGGAGCAAGGTCAATTCCGTGAAGCCATTCAACGCTTGAATTCTGTTCTTTCCATCGACCCGGAGTGTATCGAAGCCTACGAACTAATGGCCAGCTCTCTGCGTACGATCGGCGAGGTCGTAAAATCGCGGATATATCAAGCTTGCGCCAAGTCCCTTCGAGGCGAGGAGTTGAATTCCCAAGAAGCTCCAGCCTGGGTTATCCAGATTCGGTTAGCATTGAAAGCTCTCGCCCGCGGGGATTTCCAGACTGCAATTCCTGCCGCGCAAGTGGCACTTACGGCCGATCCTGATCTGGCACTGCCCACTCTCGTTGCCCTTAATGCTTCTAGAGCGGCAGGCAATCCATCTGCTGTTTCTTCATTAGCAAAAACGGGGCTTGAGCGTTGGCCGAAATGCGTCCATTTTCTCCTGATCATCGCCAATGACCTGCTTCTAGAAGAGAAAATTGACCAGGGGGTTGCATACATTCATCAAGCGGTTAGCCATGATACAAGTGGCAGGATCGCAAAGGACGTTCTGGGGAACGATCATCCCTATCGCAATCTGTGGCCCGAAGAACAATCGGCAGACCTTAGCAGACCCATTCCCGCTGATGTAGCTTCTATTCTTGGCGACAACCGCCTCTCTAGTTCCGCCAATGTCAAAAAGCGGGCTGTCGATAGCAGCCCGGATATCGAGTGTGACAGCAGAGCAGCCATTTCAGCACTGGGTGATGAGCCCGTTGCCAAGCCCGAGGCACCCGCAGCAGATTCTCTGCCTGAACCCGAACCGTGGGAATCATTCCGGGGGCCTAATGCTGGAGAACCTCGGGAGAGTGCCAAAAAGCCATTCTCCGAGGAGAGCTTGATGGAGATAGAGCAGGATTTCCGTCGCCTTGCTAGCCGCTTGAAATCTCGGCAGCGAGCACGAGATGAAGACGGACGCTCACCAGTTTATGTTGTGCTTTCAAGCCACACACGCTTGCAGCAGAGTTTCGGCGAAGATGGCTATTTGAGGGTGAACGATGCTGTTCTCTCTCTGGTAGAAGCGATTCGCCGCCGCCCTGGATGGGCAGCCTACCGCATCTACCCCGATGACCCGAGCACTCTCGACGCGTTTGATATCTCCCCCTGCGATCCTGGAAATGCCTGGGAGATTAAACTGCGCATTGCGGATCTCGATCAATCTCTTGCCAAGCGAGGGGAGATGATCGGGGCTTTGCTCATTGTTGGCGGTAATGAGATCGTCCCTTTCCACCTTCTGCCAAATCCCACAGACGACGATGACGATGTAGTGCCGTCCGACAACCCATACGCCGCAACGGATGAGAATTATTTTGCCCCAGAATGGCCTGTCGGTCGCATTCCGTTTGACCAAGATCTCGATGAACTCGTTACTCAACTGGATCGTTCGACCCGAGATCACCGCCAAACTAACCGCTCAATGGGATTGTTCCAGCGGTTAAACATCTTGCTTTTCCGCAGATTCACACGGATCTTCAGCGGCGATAAGAAGGTTTTAGGGTACACCGCAAGCATATGGCGAAAGGCGTCGTTTTCAGTCTTCAAAACCATCGGTGATCCGCGAGCGATGATCACTTCACCGCCGACTGAAGCGGACCGGTTGCCCTCTGTTGTCATGGGACCTGCTCGCCTTTCCTATTACAACCTTCATGGTCTGGAGGATGCGCCCGAATGGTATGGCCAACGCGATCCACTCCGCGATGATGGCAATTTGGGAGAGTTTCCCATCGCCTTACGCCCACAGGATGTCGTAAACAGCGGCCGAGCGCCAAAAGTCGTCTTCACTGAAGCATGCTATGGGGCCAACTCCATGGCGAAAACCCCGGAATCTGCGCTCAGCCTGAAGTTCCTTTCCTCAGGCAGCCGGGCAATCGTTGGTTCGACAAAGATATCCTACGGTTCGATCACACCGCCGCTGATTGCTGCCGATTTACTCGGTCGGATCTTCTGGTTGAACCTCAATCAGAAATTACCTGTCGGCGAAGCTTTACGGCGCGCAAAACTGAAGCTCGCTACCGAGATGCACCGCCGGCAAGGTTTCCTCGACGGTGAAGATCAGAAAACCTTGATTTCGTTTGTTCTATATGGCGATCCGCTATTCACACCTTCAAATATTGCACCCATGCCGGGAGAGAAATCCGTTATCCGCAGGACTTCCAGACCCAAGACGATGAAGACGGTCTGTGCCCTGGGTGAATGTGAGATCTCACCTGACAAAATGAAACCGAGCTCTCTCAAGAAAGTCAAGCTCATCGTTTCTCAATATCTTCCGGGCATGCAGGATGCTGCGTGCAAGATCCATCCTCAGCACTTCCATTGCTCAGGTGAGGATCATACTTGCCCAACCATGCAAATGGGGGCAAAATCGCAAGCACCCTCCGCCAGTGGTTCGACCATCATCACCCTCTCCAAGCACATCCCCGATGGCGATCGCAGCCACCCTCACTTTGCCCGCATCACGCTAGACTCGTCCGGCAAAGTAACCAAGCTGGCGGTCTCCCGCTAATACCACGATCACAGGGATATGGCACGTTTCTTGCATCTATCTATGCAGGAAGGAATCAAAGTGCCATGTCCCTAGAATTTGATCGACTCGGTTTTCATTATTATCACGACCAACAGCACTACACACAGGTGGATCTTGACCGCTGGCTGCCAATTTTCCAATCCATTAATACAACCTGGCTCACTCTGAGCGGCTCTTGTTCGCAAGCCATCCCCGAGTTCTTCCTGCGTGAACTGATCGAGGCGGGTATCAAGCCGATCATCCACCTCGAGGCATCCATCGACGAAATCAACGTTCGCTCTCTCACACCGCTTTTCGCGAGCTACGCGGATTGCGATATCAAACACATCGTGCTCCACGACCGCCCGAATATGCGTGCCCAATGGGACCCCTCGAGCTGGTCCCGCGGTGATCTGGTCGAGCGATTCCTCGACCATCTGATCCCCTTGTTCGAGCTCCAGACCGAGTATGGCCTCAACCCGATTTTCCCCCCCTTAGAACCCGGTGGCGACTATTGGGATACCGCATTTCTGCGAACAGCCCTGGGTTCACTCCAGCGCAGAGGAAAGAGCGAATTGCTACAGAATCTCACGCTCGGCCTTTACCAATGGAGCTATGGCAAACCGCTCGATTGGGGAGCTGGTGGTCCAGAGAGCTGGACCTCTGCACGGCCCTACAACACTCCCGACAACAGCCAGGATCACCGTGGTTTCCGAATAAATGAATGGTATTCAGCCATCTGCCGCGATGTTATTGGAACTGAACTTCCAACGATGGTGCTCGCTGGCGGAATTTTCCCCCAGTCCCAGGATGGTGAACCAGGTAATGATGCAGATCTTATTGCGATGACTGAAATTCTTTCGCATGTCAGGTGCGATGAACTCCCAAGCAAGGCCCTCAACCTCGCTTTGGACCCACATACAGTTTCTGAAGGATTACGCGAGGGCTGGGATGCGATCCTAGAAAAACCTTCACCATCGACACGAATAAGAGCCAAGGTCAAAAAACTATTCACCGTTGAGGAAACGAGCCCCACAAATTCTAGTCAAAATAAATTATTCTCTCATTACGTTCTTCTTCCGATGACAAGTTTACGCAACATAGCTAAGGATTGGGTTGATATAGGGCCCTTTGCCCTGGCCGTGAAACCTGTTGTAGGTTTTTCTGCGGGAGAAGCTCAATTCGCTGAGCGAGTGACGATCATCGGCAGCGAGACGGATATTCCTGCCGCTATCGAAGAGCAGCTGAGCAGCGCAGGCTGTGATGTCAATCGCTTTCAAATGGCTGATGCATCAGAACTTCTTGTGATGGCAGCCGAACTCGCTTCAAAGAACCTCACTTCTGGAGTTGTCAATGTCTGAAGCCAATCCCCTCGAGTACTTGCAGCATCTCTCCCAACCTGAACCAACGCGACAATTAGGGGAGGTCAAGGTCAAAGTTCTTGGTTTGGGTGGAGGAGGATCGAACGCCGTTAATCGCATGATTGAGTTAGGAGTGATGGGCGTCGATTTCATCGCCGCTAACACAGACCGGCAAGCGCTAACTTCCAGTCTTGCACCGACCCACCTTCAACTTGGACCCCGAATCACTCGTGGTTTGGGAGCAGGCGGGGACCCGAAAATCGGCGCATCAGCGGCGATGGAAAGCAGCCGTGAGATCGCCGCTGCCCTTGCTGGAGCCGATATGGTCTTCATCACAGCAGGGATGGGTGGTGGAACAGGCACGGGTGCAGCTCCTATCGCAACTGAGATAGCGCGTGAAGTCGGTGCAGTCGTTATCGCAGTCGTCACGATGCCATTCAGCTTCGAGATGAGCAAGCGTTCTCAGAACGCCCTGGAAGGTGTGCGTAAAATTCAACCACACGCCCATACGCTGATCACCGTACCCAACGACCGCTTGCTTCAAGTCGTTCCCCGGGATCTAAGCCTGGAGATCGCCTTTCGAATTGCCGATGATGTCCTCCGCCAGGGCGTCCAGGGGATCGCCGAATTGGTCACCCGCCCCGGCTTAATCAATGTGGATTTCGCACATGTGCGCGAGATAATGACGCACGGGGGCGGCTCCTACATGGCCATAGGGTTGGGTAAAGGCGAAGGGAAAGCACCCGCGGCGATTAAGCAAGCGTTGCACCACCCATTATTAGAGATAGACGGTCTTGACAGCGCATCAGGCATTCTCGTGCACTTCACCGGAGGCGAGGACCTTACACTCCATGAAGTTGGGGAAGCTGTAGAGAAACTGCGGGATGTGACCACGCCTGATATCGACATCATTCTAGGCGCCACAACGGATCCAGCAATGACTGGCCGGGCGCAAGTCATCTTGATCTTCACCGGTGTCGGAGGCTGCCCAGTTGCTGCTGTACAGGGGTTTGAGGAAGTTGCAATCGCTCCTTCTTCTCAGGTCCAAAACAAGCAGATAGATGATCTCGACCTACCAACATTTTTGAGAAGGCGCGCCGCTGTCGGTTCAAGGAGCTAACGAACTGTGGATCAGGCAACGATAAAGAAACTCACCCGCACTGTCAGTAAAAAGTTCCCCGAGATGAACAGCGTTAGACCATCTGTGCGCGAGCAAGCCAACACCAAGGGGAATGTACAATTTTTGTTGACCTACAAGGGGAAGGCTGAGCTACCTGGGGGTCGTAAGATCAGCCGCATTGTTCGCGTCGTCGCTGATGAGCGGGGACGGATCATAAAGATGAGTACATCAAAATAGCCATGGACGAATATCTGATCAACTTCAACTCGTATGTAAAACTCGCTTTTTGGAAAGTCGCCGCCAGCCTTACCGGAGCCGCGGTCCGCAACCAGAGACTCTTCAACCGTGTCTTATGGGTCGCCCCCATCGTTCTCGCCGCGGTCCTCGCCTACATGTTTGGCAGGTTGTTTGGCGCAATTTTGATAATGGGATTAGCTGCATAGCTAACCCACTGTCATTGCAGGCCAAAGTCGCCCAGAGTACAATCCGGGCGACTTTCTGTTACCCTAGGGACCTATCGGTTAAGTCATGCGAAGTCGTTTACCAGTTGTGCTCTTCGTTCTAATGATGTTGGTCTGCTTCGCCGCAGGCGCTATTAGCGTGCTCCTTCAAGGGGAAGAACAAGAACCAATCCCTCAATCAACACCTTTTGAATCAATTGAAATCGCACCTACCGCGCACAACCAGAGCGGTGCTGTCTCCATTCTCGTACTGGGAGTTGATGAGATCAAACAGGACAAGCCAAAGATTCTTTCCATCTGGTTCATAAGTTTTCACCCCCCTGATAAAAAGATCCATCTCCTGGGAATACCGACGGACCTCCTTCTTCCGGACACCGAAACCCCTCTAAGCGAGGCTTTCTCGCTTTGGGAAGCCCCGGATTACGGAGCCGAGTTCATAACCGCTATGGACTATTTCTCCCCAAATCCCATATTTGGTATTGCCGTTCTGGATGAGGAGGGATTCAGCGCCCTAATCGACTACATGGGCGGCTTCTCCTTAGACGACCAGAGTTACGATGGCGCGTCAGCGATTGGCACACTGCGACTGCTTGAAAATCAACCGCTTATCGCTCTCAAGCTGCAAGCCCAAATCCTGCGGGCATTGAGTGTAAAAGCGCCGAATCTTGGAAAAACACCCGAGCTCACGCCACTCACGCTTCTTCTCCCAGAGCACGCTTACACCTCCCCCTCACCTGCACAATTAGCGACACTTGCAAGCTCACTGCTCCCGCTGCAAGCAGATTTAATTGAAATCACAATTTATAAAACCACACCATGATCCAATTCACAGAGCCCGCGAAAATCCATTAAGTCATGAAGATCAGTCCCACTGCTCCTGGCAAGATCTGTGATAGGCCGAAAATAAATTCATTGCTCTCACCATGAAGTTCTTGCATATTTGCATGACTCCGGCTATTTTATAAGCGTCGGTATCCCAAATTTGAAGAAAACGTGTTCTGCAAACCAACAAGTCTTCTTCGCAAAAAAAGTTGAAGGAGGTGCCATTCCGATCGGATCCCACTATCAAAGATCACCTTGAAACGTCGAATTTAATTAGGAGGAAGAGATGAAGAAATTAGGATTAATTACGACACTTGCCATCCTTGCGGTTCTTCTCACCGCGTGCGGTGGAGGTGCGGCGCCTGAGGTTGGAGAAGTTATCATCGCAGTTGAGAACGCTTACCTGCCCTTCAACTACATAGACCCAGACACCGGAGAACCAACGGGTTGGGACTATGAAGTTTGGGATGAGATTTGCGTCCGCATCAACTGCACGCCTGTCTACACCGAGGCTTCCTGGGAAGGCATGATCCAGGCCGTCGCTGACGGTCAGTTCGATGCCGCTGCCGATGGTATCACGATCACAGAAGATCGCGCAGAGATTGTCGACTTCTCGATTGGGTATATCAACCTGGACCAGCGCCTGCTCGTGCGTATCGACGAGGATCGCATCGAGAGCATGGATGACATCGTCGCTGACGAGAGTCTGAAACTGGGCACCCAGACCGGAACAACGAACTATGAGACTGCCACGACCTTCCTGCCTGCTGATCGCATTTCGGCTTTCGAGCAGTTCCCGTTCGCCGTCCAGGCACTAATCTCCGGTGACATCGACGCAGTTATCATCGATGAGGTCGCGGGGCAGGGTTATCTGGGCGAGAACGCCGATGTACTCAAACTCGTTGGGCCTTCTCTCTCCAGCGACCAACTCGGTTTCATCTACCCCAAGGGAAGTGATCTCGTCGAGCCTGTAAACGAGGCGCTCAAAGCGATGATGGAAGATGGATTCCTGGAGGCGTTGAATACAAAGTACTTCGGATCATCCTTCACCATCACCTACGACGATCTTTAAGATCAGCGCACGCCTAACAAGCCTTGAAAGTTAACTAAGGCGCAATGACAACCGGTGTGCAGAGAGCAAAAACTGCGCACCGGTTGTTGTATACCCTGGGAGCAAAGCGTGGCGGAACACAGCACAGAACCCATTATCCAACCGGATCAACCCTCCGCAGACCTTAAGGTAGATCGAGAAACTCGCCTTCAAGATTTCCCATGGTGGTTTGTGGCCCTAATCCTTATTGCCATCTTCGCCAGCTACACGATATACACAAACGTAGATTATCGAGAGGCTTTCAATTTCATTCGTATTGGCCTTAAGGTCACTATAGAAGTCTCCCTGATTTCCTATGCAATTGCACTGGCAATTGGGCTGCTCGCTGGCCTCGGGAGGATTTCACGCAATGTATTTATTAAAAATACCGCACGTTTGTACGTTGAAATTATTCGGGGCATTCCTATGCTCGTCCTTATCTTCTTCATCGCCCTGGTTGGCGTCCCCATTATCGTGGAGGGCATCAATTCCTTCGGTGTTTTGCTCGGATCAAAGGGACTCACAGGAGCATCGGCTGCTTTCTCTCTATTCAGCAACCAATCCATCCCCATGAAAGTACGTGCTATCGTCGCGCTATCCGTCACGTACGGTGCATTCCTGGCCGAGATATTCCGCGCAGGGATTCAATCCATCGGCAGAGGTCAGACGGAGGCCGCGCGGTCGCTTGGGATGAGCTATGGTCAATCGATGCGTTATATAATTCTCCCCCAGGCAGTAAGAAATGTGTTGCCCGCCTTGGGAAATGACTTCATCGCCATGGTGAAGGATTCATCGCTGGTGTCATTGCTCGCTGTCCGCGATATCGCGCAAGTCGCTCGCCTTTATGCGGGCAGTACTTTCCGCTTTCGGGAAGCCTATGTAACCCTGGCAGTTATGTACTTGGTCATGACGATTATTCTCTCTCTGGTTGTCCAGGCAATTGAAAGGCGGCTTCGCAAAAATGACTGACGCACAACACATCATCGTGGTCAAGAATCTCCACAAGCATTTCGATCAGGTACACGCCCTGAACGGCGTCAGCTTGAAGGTCGAACCCGGCAAGGTCATTGTGATCATCGGTCCCAGTGGATCGGGGAAGTCGACATTGCTTAGATGCGTTAATCATCTGGAAGTTCCAACCAAGGGAGAGATCTGGATAGACGGCGAACAGCTTACGACGGATCATAAACAGCTTAACAAAGTACGGGCTGAAATCGGCTTGGTTTTCCAGCTTTTCAACCTTTTCCCTCACCTTACCGCGATGGAAAACGTCACCCTCGCACAAAAGGTTGTGCGCAAACGATCAAAAGCGGAAGCTGCCGAGATTGCCATGAAGCAATTAGTAAGGGTGGGTATACCGGAAAAGGCAGATGTATACCCTTCTCAACTCTCAGGCGGTCAACAGCAACGGGTGGCAATTGCCCGCGCTCTCGCGATGGATCCCAAGATCATGCTCTTTGACGAGCCCACCAGCGCGCTCGATCCGGAGATGATTAAAGAAGTACTCGACGTCATGCTCGATCTCGCCAAGGAAGGCATGACCATGCTGGTCGTTTCGCATGAGATGGGCTTTACCCGCGCCGCTGCAGATGAAATCGTCTTCATGGATGAAGGGCTCATCGTTGAACATACAACCCCCCATGACCTTTTCGCCAACCCGAAGGAAGAACGAACGAAGCTCTTTCTCTCCCAGATCCTGGAACACTAATCAAGAATGGTCATGAGATTGTTCAAGGCATCTTTGGTATTAAATCGAGAGCTATTGGGCGCCTGCCGGACTTATCTTTATAGATATTTCGCATTTGTAGTATATCGGGAGCGCGCTGGCACAGGCATTGAAACGGGGTCATTTATCTGGTTAACGTAAGAAGGCCGCCCTATGGCGACCTTGAGGTAGTGCGCTGGGCGGGACTTGAACCCGCACGCCTTGCGGCACATGATCCTCAACCATGCCTGTCTGCCAATTCCAGCACCAGCGCGATTTTTGTTGGAACCGCGGTATTATAGCCCACACACTATGAATGTCAAACTTTATACCTGCGGCCGCAGGTAATGCGATCATAAATGCACAAAGAGGTTTCACATTATTAGCGATGGATCTGGCCCTGCTTCAGGGTTAGCAAGGAGTAAGTTGTGATGCGAATAGTCCTTGATGCGATGGGAAGCGACACACACCCTGAGCCAGAAGTACATGCTGCGCTCGAAGCTTATAAACTCTGGGGTGAACCGGTCTTGCTCGCCGGTCCAGAAGCCGAATTGGAGGCTCTCATCGCCGATGTTGGCGGTGACCCGAACGCTGTGAAGATCGTCCACGCCCCCGAAGTTCTGAAAATGACGGACAAACCCGCTAAAACTGCCCGCGGAAAGGCTGAAACTTCGATGGCTGTCGGCATGGACCTCCTCAAAGAAGGAAAAGCCGATGCGTTCGTCACCGCAGGCAACACCGGCGGCGCAATGGCGAATGCTCTATTCCGGCTTGGCCGAATCCGTGGGGTTAAACGCCCAGCACTCGCCGCAACCTTTCCCGTTCAGGGTGGTTCTGCAGTGATGCTTGACATCGGCGCGAACACAGATTGCCGACCGGAGTATTTGTTTCAATTCGCCGTGATGGGAGCGGTGTGGGTCTCTCAAGCATTCGACAAGAAATCTCCGCGCATAGGACTGCTATCAAACGGCGAGGAGCCAGGGAAAGGCAATATGCTTGTCAAGGACACGTACCCACTCTTAAAGGCCTCTGGCATGAATTTCATCGGTAACATCGAACCGAAAGAAATCTACGCCGGCAATGCAGATGTAATAATCGCTGATGGTTTCGACGGGAATGTATTTCTTAAAACTAGCGAGGCTGTTAGCAAATTCCTCATTGACCTCATCCGAGATCAAATCCGTTCCAGCGCTATTTCCTCTATCGGAGGCCTGCTTGCAAAGCCGGCCTTCGCTCATGTACGCAAGCTACTTGATCCATCGGAATATGGTGCAGTCCCACTTCTGGGTGTAAATGGTCTCGTCTTTATCGGACATGGGCGATCTAATACAAAGGCGCTTGTCAATGCCATCCGTGTTGCCCGTCAAGCAGTCGAAGGTGACGTGTTAGAAGAAACACAGTCAGCGATTAAAGAACGATTAGCTGCGAAATAGGAGAGCGTCTCTTGAAAAACAGCCTAAAGACCAGCAACACCGTTGTGATCACCGGTATAGGGTTGGTCACATGTCTGGGATCTGACAAAGAGACCTTCTGGAATTCCATCCTGCAAGGTAAGTCGGGGGTACGGAGAATCACGCAATTCGATTCCAGTGACCTGCCCTGCCAAATTGCGGGTGAGATCCCCGACTTTGATTCTTCGCAATTCATACCTGCGAAAGAAGCTCGTCGGATGTCGAGAAGCTCTCAGATTGGTTTGACTGCTGCGATTAACGCGATGGATGACGCGGCTCTTCCCCAAGAAAGTGAACAACCCGAACGTGTGGGCGTTTACTTTGGCACAGCCATTGGAGGGTGGGATCGAGGCGTGGAAGGAGTATTTACACTTCGAGAGAAGGGGCTGTCCAGGGTTAACCCATTCGTGCTTCCTTCCACTCTTGCGAATATGCCCGCATTCCATGTTGCTAAATATTTCGGAGCTCATGGACCGAACATCACAATCTCAACCGCTTGTGCCACCGGAACCCAAACTGTTGGTGAGGCAACACAGGCCATCCGAAATGGATGGGCGGATGCCATCATCGCCGGAGCCACAGATGCGCTCATTAGTGACTTCATGATTGGTGGTTTTTCCATCATGCGTGCCATCCCTACGAGCTTTAACGACTCGCCGGAACTCGCTTCGCGGCCCTTCGATGCCAAACGTGAGGGCTTTGTGTATTCAGAGGGAGCGGCATGTCTAATTCTCGAGTCTCTCGAGCACGCGAAAAACCGTGGGGCAAGGATCTACGCCGAGGTCACTGGATATGCTTCATCAAGCGATGCCTTTCATATCGCCGCGCCCGATCCCAGTGGAGAGGGTGCAGTGAGAGCAATGCAACTTGCACTGCAGAACGCAGCTGTCCACCCTGAGGAAATTGATTACATCAACGCCCACGGAACTTCCACTCCGGCAAATGACGCTACAGAAACCACTGCAATTAAGAAGCTCTTTGGTGACCATGCATACCAGATCCCCATCTCCTCAACGAAATCAATGGTTGGACATGCGATGGGCGCCTCAGGCGCGATCGAAGCGATCGCCTGTGCATTGACCCTGGAAAACGGCGCAATCCACCCGACGATTAACTATGAAAACCCGGATCCCGAATTAGATCTCGATTACGTGCCGAACGAGGCCAGGCAGATTCAGGTAAATACAATTCTCTCTAACTCCTTTGGTCTTGGGGGTCAAAACGCCTGTCTCGTTTTTAAACGCTGGGAGCATTAAATGCAGCTATATCGCAACGAGCGTCTCATTAAGCGGAACAAATTCCTGGGACGAGTGATGATGTTCGGCGGGTTGGGGGCCTCGTTCGGCGCGGTGATCATCGTCTTCCTCCAACCGACACTGCTTTCTCTCGCCTTTGGTTTAATGCTCGCGGGTGGTCTCTTCTCGCAGCTTGGTACAGCTGTATATAATCGTTTCGGCCGCAGTCCCCGAATAGACCAGGTCCTTGACGATTCGCTTAAGGGGCTGGGCGACAACTACACAATGTTTCACTATTACTTGGGCACAAATCACGCTCTCTTCACACCTGCAGGCGTCTACGCGCTTATTCCCAGAGATGAAAAGGGTGAGGTTCGTTATGAATCGGACCAGTGGATTCTCAACCGTGGTAAACGCAGATTCGGTCGGAGCCAAAAACAACTTAAAGATCTTGAGCGAATCACCGTACGGGAAACAAAGGCGTTGGAACGAGCGCTAACGAAGAAGCTTCCCAATAGTTCCGAAATACCCGTTAACCCTCTCCTGGTGTTTGTCGCCGATGAAGTAACCCTCGATTTGGATAATGCCCCCATCCCGGCTTCTCATCGTAAGAAACTCAAGTCCTACATTCGGCGGTTAGAACGTCGTAGGTCTTTGCCCGCCGAGGAAATTCAGCAACTGGCAAGGACATTCAACCTCATCGCTGCTGATATGGATTAAGTGTTTAATAAATCAAGAAACGGTAAACATCCATTTCTTCGTCAATAATTCGTAGGACCGACCCGTGTGTCGGCCAGCTATTAATCTGCGTTTATAACCCTTAGCGACCAGGGCGTCTCTACAAACAGGTTGAAAGGAGCGCAGCCCCCACGTCCCCCTGGGGGATGATATTCCGTTCATACGCGCCAACCTCAAAGCGCAGGCTTCGCCTGCGTCCGGAAGCAGAGCTTCCTGACTCCACAAAAATCAACAATCATTTGAACGTGATAGGGGTAGGAAGAACCGGTTGAGTTCCCGGTCCCTCCCCCCTCCGAACCGGACGTGCGGATCTCCCGCATCCGGCTCTCC
>DAOWMX010000096.1 GCA_030642885.1 Anaerolineales bacterium
CACTATCTCGATTGAATATTGCGCAGCTTGACACTACACAGACCGGGCCATCGGTGCGATGGCAGAACTATTAAACACTTATGAATTTAAAATCGACTCCATCAAACTCATCCCTGCGGATGGGGGAAAATTTGAGGTCATTGTCAACGAGAAGCTTGTGTATTCCAAGCTCGACACAGGTAGACATATCGAGCAGGGGGAGCTTTCAAGGCTTATTGGAGAAGTGCTCTAGAAAACGGATCGGTTTCACATCGCCAGGGTTGATCTTGCCGCTGCTCTCGACCTTGCAGGAGAAATGGATCAGTGAAAGTTGTCCTTCAGCGTGTTCGACGCGGCCGAGTTTCGGTTGACGGCGATACGATTGCCGATATTAACCGCGGTTTGGTCGTCCTGATCGGCGTCGGGCAAACCGATACGACGAGTGAAGCGGAGTGGTTGGCGGAAAAGTGCGCCGTCCTGCGAGTATTTGAGGACGAACAGGGCAAAACGAATCTATCTGTAAAAGATGTGGCCGGCGAAGTGCTCGTAGTTTCACAGTTCACCCTTTACGCCGACACGCGCAAAGGTCGCCGCCCCAGCTTCATCAACGCTGCACCTCCAGAGATCGCCCAACCGCTTGTCGATCATTTTGTCGATCGCTTGGCAGGGTTGGGCGTTTCCGTAAAGAAAGGCATCTTCGGCGCCCGCATGCTCGTTGATATCGAGAATGATGGTCCGGTAACGATCCTTCTTGAGCGTGAGACCCAGTCATAATAGAGGATCGGCGATAATAGGACTCATTGGCTGGTAAACAGGGTTTTCGCTACAACCGTCCGGTTATCCCATGATCGTTGGGGGAAACGCAGTGTTAATGGCAGGTCCACGTCAGCTTATAGTCCGAAGTGTAAAGTACTGCATGGTACAATCTGTGAGTATTAATAATGTATCGAGTCTGGTTTCTGGAGCACAAATTAAGGAGGAGTAAATGAACGTCGCAACATTGATTTCGGCGCTAGCCACAATGGCTTGGGTCGCAGGGTTAGCCGTCATTGGGCTGGCAATCGTCCGCGCGGCGCGTGGGCAGCAGTTCAAGGCCGCGGGCTGGATCGTAATAGGAATCATCGCGCTCGCTCTGGTTCTTTCAACGGTCAGCGCGGGTCTGATCTTCGTCCAACCCACCGATCGGGGAGTCGTGATCACCGTCGCTGAAGGCGGGGTGCGACCTGAAGCGCTTCAACCTGGCTTAAATTGGGTTATACCCTTCCTGGAGAATGTCATCACCTACCCCATCTCGCGCCAAACATACACGATGTCCATCGCTCCAGAGGAAGGCATAATCAAGGGCGATGACTCGGTTGAGGCGCGAACTTCAGACGGTCAGGTCGTCAGAGTAGACGCCTCCGTGATTTTCTCAATCGACCCCTCTCAAACTGTCGAGCAGCACATTAAGTGGAACGGGCTCTACGTCGACAACCTCATCCGACCGGTTTCCCGAGGTGTGATCCGCGACGCTGTCTCGCAGTTTGCCATCGCGGAAGTTTACAGCACAGAGAGATTTGCGTTGAGCGAATTGATCCGGGTTGCCATGGAGAGCTCCTTGGAAGAAGGCGGCTTGATCCTGCATGAATTCGTACTGCGCAACATCGCTTTCTCCGATGAGTACGCCGATTCCGTTGAACAGAAGCAGATCGCCGAGCAGCTGGCACAGCAGGCGGCTTTTGTTGTCGAGCAGCGCGAGCAGGAGGCTGAGCAGGCGCGGAAAGTTGCAAAGGGGCAGGCTGACGCGGCGGTAATCGAGGCTGAAGGTCGAGCGCTGGCGCGCGTCATCGAGGCCGAAGCTGAGAAAGAAGCACTCGATCTCATCGCTGCCGCCCTGAGAGGAAACCCTGACTTGCTGACCTTTGAATACATCCAGAAGTTATCGCCGGGTATCCAGGTCATGTTGATCCCGTCGGATAATCCCTTCCTGCTGCCGCTGCCAGAATTGGGGAGTGGGCTGACACCGTAGAAACGTAGAATTGAGAATCAATTCCACCCCCAACTCCTTTTAAGCGAGGAATTGGGGGTGGTTTTTTATTCAGGGCTAAGAAGCCGAGAAGGCTGCGGACCTGCAAGTCAACCCAGGCGGGCTGCCAGGAGCGGCACGAGCATCTCCTCGCTTGATAGGCCACCGTGTCGTCCGATCAGTGGGTTCTCCTTGTTCGCCCACCACAGGTAAGCGTCCCCGTGGGGGAGGACGGTGAGATCTCCGAGGCGGTCGGGTGAGGTGGGGGCAGGGAGGCCGGGACCATACAGGCAGGCTTTGAGCGCCTGCTCCGAGGGGAGTGTGGTAAAAGACCCCGGCCAGGTCTTTTTTATATAGGCATTGACGGCTTCGCTTTGGCCGGGACGCAGGTAAAGGTACGGGAGGCGATTTTCCCCTGTGGGGAGGATGTGAAGCCGCTGGGTGAGATCGGGGTGGTTGCGCAGTTCGAAATTGGGGTCTTTGTGGGTGGTGATCTGTCCGTGGTCGGCAAAGAGCAGGAGCAGGGTCTTCGCACCGACCTCGGGACTCACCTGGCGGACGAAGTCTTCCATCATCGAAGAAGTGAAAGAGGCAAAGTCCGCCTGTGCTTGCTCAGAATCCGGTCCATGGCGGTGGGAAAGCCCATCCACCCCGCCGTAATAAACCCAGATATAACGTTTCTTACTTATAGGCTGATCGGCGAGCTTGCGCACACCGATCCAGAGATCGGCGATACCGCCGAATGTGTGGAGCTGGACGTCGCGGTAGTGCATCCGCGAGAGACCCGATCCGCTGATGCTGTAATGGAGAAAGGCGTGCGGTTCGACATTCGCTTGCACCAGATGCGGCCCTAGGGTTGGGACGGGAAGGAAGCTCTCCGGATCCAGACCCGCTGAGTAGAGCAACCCGGCGCGGCCGTCAAATGAGGCTGGCGAGTGGTTGATCATATTCGCGACCAGACCGTATTCTTTTAGAAAAATCTCATACCCCAGAATGCCGTGCTCGGCAGGGCTCCGGCCGGTCCACAGAGTGGTCGTTGCTGCGCTTGTGGTCGAAGGGACGATGGAAGTAATCGCGCCCAGGAAGCCATCATCGACCAGCGGTTGAAGGAAACTAGCGCGCCCCTCGAGCCAACGAAGAAAGCGGTGCAGTGCGACCGCATCCACAAGGACGGCCACGACTTGCTCAACCCCCTCCGCAAGCGCATCCAGTTCGGGAATGTCAAGGCCAGGGTGGGGAAGGTCGGGGGCACCGAGCCATTTGCATACACTGCCCGGGATGTTGAGGATGGAGAGGCCATCATATGCAGGATGCAGCGCATCCTCGCCCAGATCGATCTCCGGTAATCGATGGTCACGAAGCTTCTGAAGGAGTGAGTTTGTTAGATCAGTCATAATATTTTTCTCTCAGATGAGTATAGATGAACTTCACTGGTCGGATGCTATGCATTGACTTATAATTCTACCCAGCCTTGTAATCTATGCCCCTGAGGAGAATCGTTGCAGCAGGCAGTTGGCTCGGTCGAGCGAGCTCAGCGGGAAACTCCCCCCATCGGATGGCTACAGAAAATGCTCCCTGGCAGTCGCCAGCGGAGAATCCGAGAGTACCTGACCGGGTACTTAATGATTTTCCCGGCATCGCTGTTGATCTTCATGTTCGGCATTTTCCCTGTAGGTTTTGCGCTCTTCGTAAGTCTTCACAAATGGCGTTTACGACGCGGCGATTTCATCGGGATCACGAACTATGTCAAAGCGGTGGATAGCCTGGCCTACGTCCTGCTGTTCGCAATGGGCATAGGTGCGATACTTGGGGCAGTTCTATTCTTACGCAAGGTTATCCAGAGCGCAACCGAACGAAGCGAAAAACCATGGTTGCTTGCAATCCCTGGCTTCTTCCATGCAGCAGGTTTGATCGCGTTTGTCCGTTGGACCGTTTTGTTGCTGCCGGAGGTCTTGGATATCGCCCAGAAGATCATAGGCGTTGAGAAGACACAGGAGTTGTTCTACCGTTTGCTAGGTGAAGCTTTTAAAGTTGACCATGTCTTATCAGCCTTCTATCAATTCCTTTTGCTCACTGCATTGGCTGTCATCGCCGGATTTATCGCTTCACGAATTTGGAGACATCCCCGAAATTTACAATACCAGGCTCAGCTTGCGATCGTTTGGCTTGCAACCATCCTCGGTGTTTTCCTGCTATGGTTCACATATAGCGAAGCAGTCCGTGCGTACCAGATTTCTTTAGAGGCGGGGACACAGATCGCGATCTGGCCGCAGGTAATCACCATCGGCTCCGGTGTGCTGCTGATTGTAGCGGCTTGGTTCGTCTGGCGAAGCGCGGAGGGTCAACCGACAAATAGAGGTTTTATATTCAGACTTCTTGGCGCGATAATGATGCTCGTCGCCGGCTGGATCCTGATCGCAGTGCTGCCGCCTGTGATTGCTGCCGGGGACAAGGATTTATGGTCCGGGCTGAAAGTGACCGCCTTCTACTCCCTGGGGACGGTTCCATTTCAACTTGCGATCTCGCTTTTCCTTGCCGTGCTGCTCTTTCAGAAATTGACAGGGTCAGAGGCTTTCCGGATGATGTTCTTCCTGCCTTACGTCACGCCCTATGTCGCCAGTGCGGTGGTGTTCCGGCAGATGTTCTCGATCCGCCCTCAAGCGCCGGTGAATCAGTTATTGAAGGCTTTGGGCTTTGATACGTTGAGATGGATCCAGGAGCCAGAGGGAATTTTTACTTTGATCGCGGAGGGGCTGGGCTTTGCACTTCCCGAATGGGCTGCAGGTCCGAGCCTGGCTCTGGTTGTGATCATGATCTACTCCGTATGGGTGTATGTCGGCTACGATACGGTAATCTATCTCGCGGGGCTGGGAAACATCTCGACGGAGTTGATCGAAGCTGCCGAGATCGATGGCGCCGGGCGCTGGGAAGTATTCCGGCACATCATCTTCCCGCTGCTCTCACCTACGACGTACTTCCTTTCTCTCATCGCCATCATCGGGACTTTTAAGGCATTCGCCCATATTTGGGTGATGCGCCATGAGCTGGCTTTAGGTACCGTAGATACTTTCAGCGTTACCATCTTCCTTGAGTTCTTCGACAAGGTTCGCTATGGTTACGCGTCAGCGCTAGCATTTGTGCTTTTCGCTATAATATTGAGCCTGACCTTCATCAACAATAAGATCCAGGGATCGCGAGTGTTCTATGGATAATTCTGCACAAGAAAATAAGGACCGAGGGAAGAAGGGTCGCAAGCTTCATGCTTTGCGCCACGCGATGCGACATTCCCTGACGTATCTAATCCTCATTTTCGGAGCCCTTTTGGCGGTGATCCCTTTTATTTGGATGCTCTCGACATCAGTGATGTCACTGCCCGAAGCGACAGGAATCCGCTTTTTCCCATCGGAGATTCATCTGGAGAACTACGTTAATGCATGGGAGGAGGCCCAGTTCGCGGAGTACTTTTGGAACAGCGTCCAGATCACGCTGATTACGCTAACGGGTCAAATCACTTTCAGCGTGCTGGCCGCGTACGCTTTCGCACGAATTGATTTCCCAGGACGGGATCTGATCTTCGGCATCATGCTCGCAACGATGATGATCCCGGCCATGGTGTTGATCATTCCTAACTTCCTCCTGGTGACATGGCTGGGGAGGATCGGTCCGATTCCGTGGATCAATAATTGGCCGGCGTTAACGGTTCCCTTCATGGGCAGTGTTTTTTCGATCTTTCTCTTGCGCCAATTTTTCGCTCAGGTTCCCGATGAGCTCTTCGATGCAGCCCAGATCGACGGGGCTGGACATCTCCGATTTTTAACTACGGTTGTCCTGCCGCTGGCGAAGGCCCCGCTGATGGTCATTATCGTGCTTTCTTTCATGGGTTCGTGGAATGCTTTGGCTTGGCCGATGCTGGTTACGAATTCCCCGGAATGGCGTCCCATCGCCGTGGGATTGCTCAATTTCATCGATGAAGCAGGGCAGCAGATAAATATGATGATGGCTGGTGCGGTGATCACGATCATCCCGATCTTGATCCTGTACTTCTTCACGCAAAAGCAATTTACCGAATCGATCGCCCGCAGCGGCTTAAAAGGGTGATTAAAAGGGAGGTGAACATCGACAGACGAGGTCATTAATAAATCCGGGAAGATAAAATTGGGAAAGTTGATTATGTTGAGGAGGATTAGAATGTCGAAAAAGTATTTCGCTTGGTTTTTAATACTAGCGCTTGCACTTCCCATTGTGCTAACAGCCTGTGGGACGCCAGCGACTGAACCGCCGCCGGAACCCCCGCCGCCGACCGAGGCGCCAGCTGCCCCCGAGCCGACGGAATCACCGCCGGAGCCAGATGTTGACCCGAGCGGGCAGACAGTTTCCTTCTGGCACGTATGGGGAACTGGAACCACCGGTGAGGGTCTTACAGCGATCGTCGATGAGTTCAACGCAACGAATGAGTGGGGGATCACCGTTGAAGCGGTTGATCAGGGACGTTACCGCGATCTCGAAGACGCGATGAACGCCGCAATCCAGTCAGGTGACGTACCCAATATCGTTGTTGGATACACCAACGCTCTGGACACCTGGTATTCGGTGGACGTCATGGCGGACATGAATGACTTCATCAATGACGAGTATTGGGGGTTGAGCGAGGCGGAAGTCGCAGACTTCTACGAAGGTACATGGAACAACGGCGTCAACGCAGATGGAGCCCGTGTGGGTTTCCCGCATGGTCAATCCTCCAATGTGCTCTTCTATAACCACACCTGGGCGCAGGAACTTGGATTTGCTAATCCACCCACGACGAAGGCAGAGTTTATTGAGCAGGCGTGTGCAGCTGCAGCCGCAAATACTGCTGATGACGACCCGGATAACGACGGAATGGGCGGTCTGGTTCTCTACACCGGCGCTTCCAACGTCGCTTCTTGGGTGTTCGCATTCGGCGGGGATTTTTACGATGAGGCTGGTACAGGCTACGACTTCACCCAACCCGCAGTGCAGGAAGTCGCGGAGTTCTGGAAGGGTCTCTGGGATGAGGGCTGCGCTTTCTCAACTGAAAGCTATCCAAACCCTGAGTTCGCAACTCGTAAAGCGCTCTTCACGATGAGCTCGACGGCGGGCTATACCTATCAGGTGAGTGCCTTCGAGGACGAAGGTGCGGCAGATGATACGTGGGGCTTCATCGCCTTCCCGGGCGTTGGAGATGGAGCGATAAACGCTTACGCGCAGAACTCAGCCATTGTGCTGTCCAACCCCGAGCAGGAGCTGGCCTCCTGGCTGTTCCTGCGCTGGTTCACCAGCCCGGAGACGATGGCGAAGTGGGTAGAGGCGAGCGCTTATCACCCGACGCGTGCGAGCACGGTTGATTTGCTCGACGACTACATAGCGGCGAATCCGCTGTGGGCTGAGGGAATCGCGTTAGGACCCCTCGGTGTGGCCGAACCTGGCTGGTCCTCCTGGGGATCTGTTCGCCGCGATGTGGGAGACACGTTCTCGGCGATTCTGCAGGGTGACGTTGCCGATATCCCCGGTTTGCTTACGGAGCTGAACGCCGCAGCAGCCGAGGCCTTAGAAGAGACTTCGTAAAGGGTCTCTCTTAGATCGGTTTGTGTTTGTTTTCTGAACAAAGTAGCAGGGGCGGCGAAATCGTCGCCCCTGCTGGTTGTTAAACCAAACTTGTCGGATAATGAATCTCGAGTATGTACCGGTAAAGTTCCAGTCCATCCGCTACGCGAATGTGCCATAGGGGAACAATTTCGGGTCGGCTTTGCTGTTGAGTTCAGCCTAAGTATTCCACATTGAGCGTATCGGACTGAGCCAGGGCCGTTTTTCCCAGCACTGCACTTCAGCGATCAACGCTTCTGTGATCGTTTGCTCTGAGGGTGCTTCCGACTACAATCTTGAGGGGAATCACAGGAATAGGATCCTTGTTATTAGTGTTTGGC
>DAOWMX010000236.1 GCA_030642885.1 Anaerolineales bacterium
AGAACGAGTTCAATACCAGAGTCTGAGTCAGTCGCCGCCGGCAGGACAACTGTAAATGTGACCTCAGCCGAAGGAGAGGGGGTGGCGTTGCTGATAGGAACCGGCGATGGCAGCACTACGGGCACGGAGGTTGCTGGTAATAGCGAGCAGCTTGTCACCAGGAGTGAAACCAGCGTTAGTTGAAGGAAGCCAATTGTAAGTTTTTTCATTTTCAATACTCAATGTTTTGGATTAACTGGGCGCAGAGATCTGAATTGGGAATCTTCCTGGCGGGGATGGAGTAGGATTTCATTCGTGATCCTTTATTAACGCTAATGGTCAGACGGCCGCGAGCGAGCGAGACCCCCTCTAATGCTGACCAGTGACACTCCCTCCGCCCAAAGACAATCCCGTTTGGTTTCAATTGGACCGGGCCGAAGTCAATGCTCTGCCCCTGGTTTAGATACTGGCGATAGCGAGTAAGATACCGAGGGTACAGATTAGCTTTAACAGTCTCCGCCAGGCTGTTGAAATCCTTCAGGTTATTCACGAAACGGAAAACCTGTCCGTTGGAAGTATGGATCCATAAGGTAGATCGATTCCCCCATTCAATTTTCGCTACGCCGTAGCGAATGGAAGAAGAGCGGACGAATTCAATCTCCTCCCAAGGGATGGAAACCGGGTGGTATCGCTTCGTAATAAGTACACCTACTTCGTTCGTGGTCACGCGATAGTTGCGAGCACCCAGGTAGAGTATAAGGCCAATTGCGCCGATAGCGGCGAGAACCGTTGAAAGAATCAATGCGGGTGTGGTCCAGCGACCGACGACAGCGGGACCGTAATGATGATAAGCGAAGTACCACCGGAATATTGCCCAGATGAATGCGGCAATCGCTCCAATAAATCCCAGAGTGATCGTTGCCATGTATGTGCGCAGAAGTTCAAGCTTTACGGGGTGGGAAGTATATGGCGTCGCCACTCTCAAATCCTGATTTGGGGGTTGAATTGGTTTTTGTTGTGCCATAGGACGCTGAATAATATTGAGCGATTGTGGACGCTATGAAGATGGGCTCAATCCCCGTCGCAATGCTGTATCGAGGTACTCCTACTCATAAGTATAGGAGTACCTCCCATACATAAGATCATATGCTGACCAGCTCTTCTGTCCAGGCGGTCAGGCAGGGATGAAATAGACGTCCGTTGGCTTGAGTTTACTGTTTCTCAGGAAACGGGGTTTGACCTCCATCCCGATCCAATCCAAAGATGGTTCCTCGGGGTCAATCTCAAAAAGGCGCGCGAGGAATAGAGTGTTGATGCCTTCGAATTTGATCAGGCATAAAACGTAGGGCGTCTCAGGGAGGAATTCCTCCGAGCCAAAGTAACAAACCGTGAAGGCATGAATATGCGCCGGAGTTTCGGTGATGTCGATCCACTCCGTTTCCTGGCCGGAATACATATCATGGCCGCGAGGCGTGGCGTATGCATAACCGCTCTCGGGATCACGGGAAGCCAGCAGCTTCTTGTTCGAAGCGGCGGCAAACCAGGGACTATCCTGGCCGTAGGAATGCAGATACGTGATCTTGTAATCTTGTTCGATCTGCAGCGGCGCCATCTGCTTCAGAAAGGCTAGAGAATCCGGATCGGTCTCTACCGGGAAAGGTACGCCATGGACGATGTACCCACCGAGGGTTTCAGGTCGTCGATCAGGTAATTTGGCCATGACTAAACCTCCTGCTCAAGTATGCTGACCGTCACGTAGGTGCCTGTACCAGCATGGGAATGGATTGCCCCTCTTTTCGCGTTTTTCACCTGCAGCGTATCATCATCGAAGTGCTTCTTAATTGTTCCTTGTAGTTGCCAGAGGGCGAAGACAGCTTGCATCAAGCCAGTCGCGCCAACTGGATGACCGCAGGCGATCAATCCGCCAGAGGGGTTAACCGGGCAGACAGGTTTTTCTGGCAGCTGAACTCCGTAATCAATCCCGGGCATATGGGCCTTTCCGGATGCCGCGAATGGACCACCTTCCCCATATCTGCAGAGACCTAAATCCTCATAGGTCTGGATCTCGCTGGATGTATAAGCGTCGTGCAGTTCAACGAAATCGAGTTCTTCTAAAGGATCGGATATTCCCGCATGCTTATAGGCCATATTCCCCGCGGTTCTCCCCGCACGGAAGGAGTGCACACCTGGATAGCGGGTTCCCTTTTTCCATAGTCCCTCATAGTACTTACGGGTCCCGTCGTCGGCTTTCTCCTGCTCGGTGGCGTAGTCCTCCATAAACGTATCGAATTCGACGTGCGGCCGGTCAGACATACGCATAGCGTCCGTGCCGCGCCCGATGCCGGTGACTTTCACCAGAGGGCGGGGGATCTTCGCTCCGGCGTCCTCCAACTTCTTAATGCCTTCTTCCGAAGCCAGGATCGTAGCCGCAGCTCCGTCAGACATGACGCAAATATCGAGGCGGGTGAGCGGCCACGCGACCATGACTGCATTGCGTACATCTTCGATCGAGTAGCGGTTCCGTTTCTGCGCATAGGGATTTGAGAAGGCGTTGATGTGGTTTTTGACGGATACATGCGCCATCTGCTCAACGGTTGTGCCGAACTCCTTCATATGTCGAGTGACCATCATAGCGTAATATCCGGAGTAGAAACCACCCACGGGATAGTCCCAGGAAGCATCAGAAGCGAGGGCGATGAATTCGTTCCCCTTCCACGTCTCGACGTGGCTCATAGTTTCGAAACCGTAGGCTACACAGACGTCCATATGACCGGAAGCGATCGATTTCCACACTTCTTGGAAGCAGAGTCCACCCGTTGCCCCACCGCCTTCGACGCGGTGACTGGGTTTTGGGCACAGCCCAAGGTAATCCTGGGCCATGATCCCCGCCATGAGCTGTCGAGTGAAGTGATCGGAAAAATACGATGCAACCGATCCATCGACGATTGATGTGAACGTTGGGAAATCAATTTCCAGATCCTGGATGGCGTAGTCGTAAGCCTCCTTTGTCACTGCCTGGAAATTTTTATCCTGACGGGTTTTCGCGAACTTTGAAACCCCGCCGGAGAGGGCGTAGACAGGTCGCATTGTTGGCTTTCCTCCTTCATGAATTGGTTTGGCGATGATGCGATTGTACCCCTAGAGCGAGAACCGAGCAAAAATTCAAGCGGTCATCAGGCTTGGGGTTTGCTGGCAGGATTGCTTCAATAGATTGTTGGTCGAGGTCGACGAAAATCCATCAACAAAATCTTCGGCCGGGGAATCTACCTTTCGATCAATTGGAGTCGGTGTCCGCTTTTTGCGTACGACCCCGGCCCGCAATCGCCGCCAGACCGATGCTTATGAAGTAGAGAAAGATCATGGGCAGCATCACCAACCCCATGTTCACCGGATCGATCGTGGGCGTGACGGATGCGGCGAGTATGGCAATGCCAAGGATGGCGAAGCGCCAGCCGCGCAGGAGCGCTTTCGCGCTCACGAAACCTAAGCCGGCCAGGGTGTAAATGATGAGCGGGAATTGAAAAGCCACACCTATCCAGAACATGAGCCCCGTCACAAACTGGATGTAATTCGCAGGGCGGATTGCGGCGCTGATGTCCATGAAATGGAGCAGGAAATCGATGGCTGGTTTGAGTAGAATAAAATAAGTGAAAGCTATGCCGAGCAGGAACAGAATCGTTGCAACCGGGATTGCGGTCAGCAGGAGCACCCTCTCGCGTCGGCGGAGCCCTGGATTCAAGAATGCGAAGATCTCAATCCCGATGTAAGGCAGAGCGATAACAAAGCCGGTTAACAATGAAACCCGCATGAAAACGCCGATTGATTCGGTGACCTCAATCGCTTGCAGGTAATCGATGCCGCCAATTGGGACCGCTAGCCAATCCAGTGCCTGTTTGGCAAAGAGCGTGCTCAATAGAACGGCGAGGATGAGGGCGGTGATCGCGCGCAACAGATGACGACGCAATGCCTCCAGGTGGTCGATCAGGATCGATGGTTCTTCAATCGTCCGACTGAAAACATCTGCAAT
>DAOWMX010000060.1 GCA_030642885.1 Anaerolineales bacterium
CACAAGCGACTCAGCAGCGCCCCGCACCTGAGGCGCAGGCAACACAGGTGGAAGAACGCTCAACCCCGGAGAGACCACCAGATCCGAACCAGGGGGAACAACTTTATTTGGAAAACTGTGAGCCCTGCCATGGTCCCGCTGGGTTGGGGGGTGGCGTGATGTCTGAGAATCTTGATGTCCAGCCTCCTTTGTTAGGAGATCCGGCATTCGCCTCGGGTGTGCTGCCTTCCGATTGGTATCTTACCGTCACACAAGGCAGGATGGAAAGGTTCATGCCTCCCTTCGCGAATTTAAACGACGCTCAGCGCTGGGATGTTGTCGCCTATGCACTGTCGTTGAGCGTTTCGTCGGACCAACTTAAGCAGGGTGCTGTTGTTTTTCAAGAGACCTGCGTCGACTGCCATGGTGAGCGCGGGGAAGCCCTGGCGCCTGCTGTGGACCTGCGTGAGGCGGTGTTTTTCACCAATAACTCGCTCGATGATTTCTATGCAGTGATTACCCATGGTGTAGGCTCGATGCCTGCGCTCGAGGGAGCGCTAAGCGAGAGCGAACGCATTGCCGCAGCAGCTTATGTGCGCACACTCGCGTTTAGCGAGGAAATAGCAGCGGCGGGACCAGTCAACGAAGTGAGCGCTGGGTCAGTATATGGTTCAATCGAAAATGGAACGGAGGGAGCGGATCTCCCGCACGGCTTGATGGTTTCATTTATTGCCTTCGATGGGAATCAACTGGTATTCGAAGAGGAAATCCCGGTCGATGCCGACGGCATGTTTGAAGTCCAGGATTTGGAGATTGTCCCCGGCCGTATCTTTGGCGCATTAACGGAGTATCAAGGGGTGCGGTATTTCAACACGGCAGGGCATATGCTGGAGGACAGCCTCTCACTTGTACTTCCCTTGACGGTTTACGAAACCACAATGGATGACGGTCTGCTCGTTGTGGACCGACTGCACTTGATCTTCGATTACTCTATCGAAGGTGTAGTTGAAGTTTCCGAATTACTGCTCATGACGAATACCGGAGACCGAACGATTGCTGGACAAGATGGATCTAATGATATTCGGGTACCATTGCCGAAGGGTTTTAGTAATCTGTATTTCGCTGACTCGCCCGAGTTGATGCGTTTCACAGAAGACGCAGATGGCTTTGTGATGCACGAGGCGTTCATTCCTGGGGAGGCAGTCGAGGTCTACTTTAGTTTCACGCTGCCCTATGAACGCAGCCTGGATTATCAGCAGCATGTAGACTACCCAGTTGAAGCAATTGTCATTTTGAAGACGCAGGGGCCTCCAGCCATTAGTGGTGAGGGGTTGAGCGATGTGGGAGCGCGCGATATGGGCGGGTTGGTCATGGAAAGTTACAGGATGGACCCGCTTGAACGGGGCGAAATACTGGAATTGCGCCTCTCGGGCAGACACCCTGCAAAGACGGATTCTTCTTCAACAACCAATCTGATCATCGGCGCCGTTGCTTTGGGGTTAACCTTAATCGCTCTCTTCATAATTTGGTGGAAGTGGTCGCAAGGACGGGGGTCAACTGTTGAATACGACGATGAAACCGTGCCCGAGGAACCCCGCGATCGCGAAGCGCTAATACGCGCAATCGCCGCTCTTGATGATAGTTTTGAGGCAGGAGAGATCACAGACAAGGCCTACAAGGAACGTCGTGAGGAGCTCAAACACACCTTAAAGGAACTCTTTGAGTCGGCGGAGCATGATTAAGGTCAGGCGTCTGGTAAAGACGTTCGGTCCGAAACCCGTTCTGCGCGGTTTGGATTTTCAGGTTACACGGGGCGAGTTCGTCGCTCTGTTGGGTCCAAACGGAGCCGGGAAGACGACTTTTCTACGCATTCTTGCCACCCTCTCCCGCCCCAAAATGGGCGAGGTGATTGTGGCTGGTCATCATCTGCCAGCAGAAGCTGCTGCTGTACGACGGCGGCTGGGTGTTGTTTCCCATCAACCTTTACTGTACGGTGATCTTTCCGCTGAGCAGAACCTGCGCTTTTACAGTTGGATGTATGGCGTAGGTGATCTCGAGCGGCGGATCGATGAGGTGCTGCATCTGGTAGGTCTCAACCCTCGCCGACGAGATCTGGTGCGTCAATTCTCGCGCGGGATGCAGCAGCGCCTGGCGATCGGCCGCGCAATCCTTCATCGGCCCGATATCCTGCTTTTCGATGAGCCGCATACCGGTCTCGATCAAGAAGCCGCGGCGATGTTGGATCAGGTCCTACGAGAGATCGCTACCGCAGGACGAACGGTGGTCATGACCTCTCACGACATCTCCCGGGCGGCTGATCTCGCAGATCGGGTGGACATTCTCTCGAAAGGGGTCATCACTGCATCCGAGAGCACTGAGGATCTCGACCCCATACAACTCACAGAACTTTATCGATCGGTGACCCGTGTCTGAAATGCCTCCAACGACGGATGTCGTTAATCAGAAACCCGAGTCCAAAGCGGGTGGTTCGCTGCGGGCGTATCTGCGCTCGATCGCGGCCATCGTCTGGAAGGACCTCGCCGCCGAGTTCCGCAGCCGCGAATTGATTGGAGCGATGCTGGTTTTCGCCGCGCTGGTGATCTTAATCTTCAACTTCGCCCTCGAATTGGATATCCGCACCCGCGAGGCTGTCACCTCGGGGGTACTTTGGGTCACCTTCGCTTTTGCAGGCACCCTGGGGCTCAACCGCTCGATGGCGATTGAGAAGGATCGCGGCTGTCTCGATGGTTTGCTGCTTGCGCCGGTGGACCGCACCGCAATATATTTTGGAAAAGCGATCGGTAACTTATTCTTTATGCTCATTGTCGAAGCGATCATCCTGCCGATGTATAGCGTGCTCTACAATGTAAATCTCTTTCAACCGGGCCTGATCTTCGTGATTCTTCTTGGATCGATAGGCTATACTGCGGTTGGCACGCTGTTGGCGTCGATGGCTGTCCAGGCGCGCACGCGGGACATGCTGCTGCCAATATTGCTTTTCCCGGTGCTGATCCCGCTTCTGCTCGCGGCTGTAAAGGCGAGCAATGGTTTTCTCATGGGTTTTGAGATGGCGGAGATCATGCCCTGGATAAATTTGATGATTGCTTACGACGTAATCTTCATCGCCGTCGCCTTCATGGTCTTTGACTTCGTCGTCGAGGAATAATACGGTGTGGGGCTTGTCGTGAAACAAAGATGGATATTGTGTCAAGATCGCTGGACGGTGAAATAACATCAGCGGAGGACTGTCATGGAACGCACACCTAAAGCCCTAATAGTTTTGACATGGTTGACCAGCGCAGTATTCGTCGTCGCCTTGTACCTCGTGCTCATCTGGGCGCCTCAAGAGGCGATCATGGGCGATGTACAGCGAGTGTTCTATTTTCACGTCGCCGCAGGATGGGTGGGAGCGCTGGCGTTTCTCGTCACAGCCATCGCCGGAGGAATTTATCTGGCTCGCGGGGAACAGCGCTGGGATCGGATTGCCGTAGCGTCGGTCGAGATTGGCATTATCTTCACTTTTATTAATATCGTGACAGGCTCGATCTGGGCTCGGCCGATCTGGAATACTTGGTGGACCTGGGATCCACGCCTCGTAACGGCGACGATCATGCTGTTGATCTATATCGCCTACATCATGCTGCGGCAGGGGATTGAAGACCCCGACCGGCGTGCCCGTTTTGGCGCAGTCTATGGCATTGTGGGCTTCATCAGCGTGCCTCTGACTTTCCTCTCGATCCGCATCTTTCGCACGATCCACCCCATTGTGGTTGGCAGCTCAGATCCCACCGCGGCGGGCGCCTTCAATATGACCGCAGATATGCGGGTGGCATTCTTCTTCAGCCTCTTCACATTTACACTGATCTATATCACCTTGCTCTGGCATCGCCTGCGGTTGCAGCAGCTGATGGAGAAGATCGAGGAGCGCAAGTTGACGGCCCTCTCGTCCTGAGAAAACCAGAACCCACGCATATAGCAATCCAGGCGAATGAGGACGTGAGATGCACAGAGAATGCAACAGGAGAGAAACTATGATGTTTCAGGTAGGACCAGCTGACACTTTGAATTACATGATCGCCGGCTATACCGTAATCCTCGGGACCATCGGTCTCTACATTGTCAACATCATCTTGCGCTTTCGCAGCCTGCGGCAGGATGAAGCGCTGCTGGATGAGATCGAAGCGGAGCAGGCGTGATTGGTCGGGTGAACGAACGTAGTTAGACGGTTTGAAACGCAATTGAAAGAGCGGTTTGAGAATGCGCCCACTACGAATCGCGGCGATTAGCCTGCTTGTTCTCTACGCTGCATTTACTGCATACGCCAGCCTTGGACCATTACTCGGCTTTCCGAGAGTGCACGGGCACTTCGTTCCCTTGCTCACATTGATCGCCACAGCTTTTGCCATCACACATGCATTGACCTACATCGGCTGGCGCAACACTTTCATCCTGTTTGTGTTGACCTACACCGTGAGCCTGCTTTTCGAAAGCGTCGGGGTTGCCACAGGGTGGGTTTATGGTCCCTATCACTACACAGAGCAGCTTGGTCCCCTCTTCCTGGGCCTGGTTCCCTACTTAATCCCATTGGCGTGGTTCATGGTGAGTTATCCATCGCTAGTGATAGCTGAAACCATCCTGGGTCACCGATCAGAAGAAGACCAATGGCGCGGCTTGCGCGTTGCGGCTCTGGCCGCGGTGGTCATGACGGCCTGGGACCTGGTGATAGATCCAATCATGGTGAAGATGGGACACTGGGTGTGGGAGGTTGATGGCGCATATTTTGGTGTTCCGCTGCATAATTATCTGGGCTGGCTGATCACGACATTCACCATCTTCATCCTTTATCAACGGCTCATAGGGCGTCAAGCGCATAAGGCGCCTGAAGCATCCGATCAAAGCTTCCTGATGCTCACTTCTGGTTTTTATGCCAGCTCTGTAGCCGGAAACACGCTGGCCGCGCTGCAGATGGGATTGATCGGTCCAGCGTTAATTGGTTTTTTCGGTGCGGGGGCCTTCGCCTTGCTGAGTTTATTCAATCTGGGCGAAGGGCGGTCATCCAAACCTAATTGACAGCTCACTCGAGAGTCAGCTTCAGCCTTTATCCAACAGACTGGCAACCGAATTCACCACAGCTGCTACTACATGGTGGCGGTAGGGTCCAACAGGGCAGCCGGCGTAAATGCCGGTCGTTTTTCCCTCATGATAGGTGCGAACCAACGGCTGCTCCCAATCCGTGTACTGGACCGGGTCATCACGGTCGTAATCGGAAAAAGCGATAAACTTCTTCATGGCGTGGAAAATCATTAAATCGGTGCTCTCTGCCGGTGATTCGGTAGGGAATTCGATTACGTAATCGTAACCATTTTTTATGGCGTATCGGTAAGCCTCCAACGTCTCTGTTTTTCTGTTCTTTGGATCCCAATATGGATCCGCGAACTCGTCGTAGCTCCAGGTCAAATCACAGTGCCCCACCCGTTCATTCAGAATCTGCCGCACAGCCTCCGTCAATGGCTCTCGGTATTCCGGAGCACGCATATCATACGTTTCTCGTTTGAAAGGATGCCCATGTGCTGAGAGGATGATGAAGATGCTCGCGTCCTCGGGTAGAACAGCCAATTGGTCCTTGAACATATGCAAGTAGGCTTTCCGCATCGCCGATTGGCTGCCTAATTGATCGGCATAGATAACCTTCGCCCGGCTATTTACGAGGCGATGAACGAGGGGAAGGCTAAAAGCATAATCCTCAAAGTCGGAATAGACGGGATTGCTGAAGCATTGGTAGATAATGGTGCCACAGCCCACTGCCAGCAAGCGCTCAACAGATTGGCGCATCGAGGAGGGATCCATGTAGTGGGCTAAGCAAAACTCAGCATGAGGGAAATTTTTCTTCAGTTCTGCAACGGACTCGTCATAGACCATGCGGAGCTGGTGACGCCAGGCCACTTTCTTCTCAGGAATCAGCATGCCGTAATACCAACCGGCTACCTTGGCGCCGGTTTTTTCGCAAACGTCAGGAGCGCCGCTTTTGCCCTCCGCCTGGTAGATGAAGTGACCGTGATCCCATGGATTTTTCGTCGACCGCGGCGGACGCCAAGCGACGTCGCACTCCACATATGGCACCCCCTCATGGTTGGTATGGGAACCCTTGCAGTCGATCAATAGGTCAGGTCTAAATGCCTCCTGTGCCAGGGGGTTCTTCGGGTTAATCAGAGCTATCCCTGTATCCGCCAAAACGATTCTCCGGATGAAGGATGGCACTGAGTAATTAAAGACATGGAGCATGTAGTTCTTATAGAACTCGAATTCGTACTTCTCAGGCATCCCCATTTCAGCCAGGATTACACCCGGTTTGCCCTCAAGATGGGCGTCCTGTTTCTTGAACAGGGTTTCGTAGCTATATTGTTTTCCTAATCGCCAACGCCTGATGAGTTCAATCACGATTGGCCTCCGGTAGGAGTGATCCGAGGTTGGAAAGGCCAACCCCCACCCTTTGCTGCTTAATATCAACAAGCGCGGGCGGGGGTTGATCCTTGTGAAAGCGCATCTGTGTTAGAGCGTGTTTTCGATCTGTCGTTATCGCTGTTTATCCTCTGCAGAGCTCCGTATCGCCCTTGGGAAGGAAATATCCAACGCAGTCCACAGCAATGTGGCCAGGCCGCCCATCGTTAAAATGGAGCCTCCGGCGAGGAGGGGTATTCGCAGGACATGGACCAGGTTCACTCCATCAAATGTGTGCGAGGGTCCGGCCCAAGACGAAGTTGATAGGATGACCATCCCGACGAGGATAGCCGTTAATCCGCTGGCGGTCGCCCCAGATATGGAGTCGCCCTCACCATCGAACCTGATCTGATCGCGCAACCCGGGTGTCCCGAAAATAATAAAAAGCACCAGGGTGATGACGTTGGTCAGGAGGGTAACGACTACAGGGATAACGCTTCCGAGTATGATCTGGGAGTAATATACGTGGATTCCATTTACTATCGTTCCCAGAATTAATAGGATTATGGCATTGCGGTAGGCGTTGCTCTTGCCGCGCACGAGCTGGACAACTGACCAGATCCCGGCGAGGCCGACCAGAAGGGTTACAACAACAAAGGACTGCCACAACCACTGGAGTTCCGCTACAAGTATGTCCCAGAACGGCGGGTATTGCTTGGTTAAGAACGCGGCGCAAGTGGTGCCGACGCCGCTGAGGATGTTCATCGCCGCGGTGAGGCCCATGAAGATGATGGCGATGATCCGAAGGGTTTTTCCAGTTGAGGTTCTCATCTCTTTTCTCCTGTGTGCATCGAATTTACTTGGTTTGTTTAACGGTCTATCCGCGAGGACCGCTTGGTTCCAATGTTGAGATGCTGCGTCAGATGCCCCAGACTTCTGGCGAGAGCGGCAATCACACGAGATTGACCCCGGGGCGATAATTGTCTTCCGCTTTCACCAAATCTTCAATTGCCCCGGATAGTTCCATCGTCCAAGGAGATTAGCCGAGCGCTTAGGTCCTCTAATCGCTTACTCAACATCCTCCGAAAAGCCCCAGGGGTTATTAGGATAATGGCAGCGGTCACAACTGGCCTCCAGTTGTGTGTTGTGAGAAGTGAATGGGTAGGAAACCCCTTCCGAATCCGGAGGCAGGAATGTGATCCACGTGCCTAGATCCTCGTCTGGGCCGATCGCCATATCGTCGGCGTCGTGGCAAGCCACGCAGGATACCGACTCGTGCGCTTCGTCGTGCCCGGGAATATCCGCAGCCATGTCATCGTGGCATCCAGCAGCACTACATGATGCTATAGTGCTGTGGGCGTCGTGACAGTCCGTGCAGGAATAATCCGCATGTGCTCCGCCCACGACAACAGCCGTATGACCGGGTTGATCGAGATCAGGATCATTGTGGCATTTCCCACACAATTCTGTGGACGAATCTACCTGCTCATATTCATTGATTAACAGGAACAGAAGCCAGGCGTATTCAGGCTCTACTTCGTCATTCTTATTAACAAGGTGGCAAACATTGCATTCGATATTGGTCCATGTTTCCTGGGCGAGAGAGGCAGGCGGGGGAGCTATCTCGAATTTGCATACCAAACACGATTCTGAGATGTCGTCTATTGAGGGCACGAAGACGACGGGTGCATGGCAGCGAGCGCAAACGTTGTTGTCCCCTTCAACATATGTATCCGCATGAGGGCTGGACTGCCAGGCTTGTTCGATGTCCCCCGCGGAGGGTGTCTCCTGTTCATCTACAGGGTCTTCGACTGTTGTTTCTCCACCCCCAGACGGTTGTGTGGCCTGGGCGTCAGGCGAGGAAGCTGTAGGAGAGTCAGAAGATTGGCAGGCTGCTAATCCGGCGATCAGGAATATTAGAATCAAGCATTGAGTGAAGAATTGGGTCATAGCCCGAGCATTGAGATCACGAGAGTTCTGGCCCCGATCAGAGATTTTCGAAAAGAGAGACATTCTTCTATCCATTTTTTTGAAACCCACGGTCCTTAGATTCTAGATTATAACCCTGTGGGGTGAGGAGCCTCCTCACCCCACAGGAACCCGTTTACCTTCACTTTCCCAGCGCAACTATCCGCCAGGAAGGCGGTTCATTCTGATGGTACGATCTACCCCGTCGTTTCTTCAGCGGGCGGTTCTGGTACTTCACCTTCTGCGGTTAAGACGGGCAGTCCGTGCACATTGTCGACGAAGTGGCAGCGATCGCAGGCGACTTCATAGACGATGCTGTGCGAGAGCACAAACTCTGTCACGGGGCCACTGCGACCAACGGTGGTTTCCTGGGTTACCCATGGACCACCCTCGTCATCCGGAGGAGGTCCTACGTCCAAACCGGAGGCATCATGACAAGCCATGCAGGTCAGCTTATCCAGCATGATGGCGTTGTAGCCCATCATGTGCGTGTCTGAAGTCGTCACGTCTTCGTGGCAGTCTACACACTGTGTTGGTTCGAGCGTGTGTGGGTCATGGCAGTCTGCGCAGTAGGATGGCGGGGGTACTTCCCCGATGAAACCACCATAGTTGAGGTGGGCGCTTCCGCCAAGGGTAATCTTATGATCCACAGCAGAGCCGAAGGCGTTGCCGTCGGTGGTCACATGGCATTTCTCACACAACGCTGTTGAAGAGCTAACTTCAACGTAATCCATTGTGATGGGATTGAGCCAGGCGATCCCCGGAGTGACGGATCCGTTTTCGTCAACATGGTGACAGGTTTCACATGGCACGCCGACCCACTCCTCTTCGGGCACGAAAGGATTCCCTTCGGCCACCCGCATCTCTTCTTCATGTGCGAATTTGCACGTGAAGCAGGATGGCGGTGGTCCCTGGAAAGCTTCCGGATCCCAGTTCTGGGGGGAGTGACAGCGAGTGCACCAGGTGTTTGGTCCATGACCAAGGTCGTACGTATTGTGCATATTGCCTTCTACAGCGGCAATGAATTCTGATTGGTCAGGCATCGGTGTCGCTGTTGGCGGCGGTACGTCGGTTGGCGGGACTGTTGTTGGCTCTGGTGTCGCAGCGGGCGCACAAGCACCGGCAGCCAGTACCAACAAGAGCAAAGCGCCAATTACGACGAGAGAAAACGTTGGTTTCTTGAGCATTGCATTCTCCTCTTTTCCTCTTCGTAATTTTGTAAAACCGGCTTTTGAAGAAAGATTTGTTCCTCTATTTTTTTTCTTCACCCTC
>DAOWMX010000240.1 GCA_030642885.1 Anaerolineales bacterium
AATGGGACAGAACCTAATTGGGACGATGAGGTAAATTGGGATGGCTCTTAATATCGTTGATAAGCTTGAGCGGGAGACTGCGCGAAGGACCATCGAGGAAGCCCGAGATTCCTTCGGGCTGAATTATGTAGATATTGCCTCTGCACTTGATGTGGATCGGCGGACGCTGCTGCGCTACCGAAAATCGATGAATACACCAGTTCCTGAAGTACGCGACAGGCTCGAATCGCTTCGGCAAATATCACATTTGATCGATGAGATCTTCGCCAATCGTAAGGATGGCCTCACCTGGCTGTATACCCCTGTACCACTCCTGCAAGGAAGGCGCCCGATAGACCTTATGCGTAAAGGTGAACTCAACAAGGTCCTATCCATCCTTGCAGGCCTATATTCAGGCGCTCACTTTTGAGATTCAAAGGAAAAGTTTAGCGACACGTTCCCTCAGGCGCACATCCTCTTCATGCCGGGTTCATCCTGAGCGAGGGCGGCCGATGGAACCGGCGGGATGTATATGGTTGCTTATACACTTCCATGACCCGGATGGGTGCAATCGCCGAGTTGGAAAAAGCCTCTCACGTAACTGCAACGATCAATTTTCAGCGCTGGGATCGTGATCTTGTTTCGATCCTCGTCGAACTAGAGCCTGTCGCAGATCTAACAAATAGAAAGACAAGCCCTATCTCTCCGGACGAGCCCTTCCTCACGGGTGATGATCCCGGGGATTATGAAGCCTGTTGGGCGCTTGCCGATTTACTGCGTACCGAAGGGTATGTTGCGATCATATCCCCATCGTCTGCTCAGCAAGGCAACAAGAATTTAAACATCTACCTCGCTGGTCTGGCCGGGAACATAAAACTCAGGGATGGTGGCGACCGCATTCCAATCTGAGATCGAACAAGCGAAGGAGGAAGCCTAGCAGTCAATCGTCCTTTCCTGTTGGGAAGGGTATCTGCCCACACATCTAGTTATGCGGCTTACTGCGATAGAGGTGGGTGCTTCAACGCATTTTCTATTAGTTTCTCTTGTGATCGATGAGTGCAACGCCGGTCATACCTGATAGCCCCTGCAGGATTCCCCAACCATGTAGGGGCTATTGGTCATATATTCCGACATGGTTGAGGATCAAATAAACAACTACTGTACCAACCACCTCCCTCAAAACCGAGTCCGGATTGAGATGGTTGCGAATAGACATTCCGACAATTACAGATAACCGAAAGGAAAAACATCATGACCTCGGTTTTAACTCAGAAACCGGACGCGGTATGTCCGGGGGAAAAAGGTCCCTGGATTACACAAATTCAACCTGGTGATACATTTATCGGCTTTTATGTAGCCCGTAATCCACGGCTTGATCCATTCCGCGATCCCTCCAAGGGGAAATACATGCGCTTGCTGCTCGTCGATCGCACCGGCTGGGTGCAGGCGCGCATCTGGGAAGATGCGGAACGAGCGGCGGAGGAGATCACCGATAGTATGCCCATCAAGGTGGACGGCGTGGCGGAGCTTTACAACGAGGAGTTGCAAGTACAGATAAGACGGTTCCGGCTAGCCCGAGAGGGGGAGATCCGGCGGGAGGATCTGGTAAACAGCTCAATGCGGGATCTTGAGCAAATGTGGCTGGCTGTTCAGACAGCCGTCAAGCATGTTCAGGATCCACATTTGAGTGCGCTCCTGCGCTACTTCTTTGAGGATATCAGCATTGCAGGGCGTATCATCGAGATCCCCGCCGCCAGAGTGATCCACCACGCGTACATGAGCGGCCTTCTCGAGCACTGCTATGAGCTTTTGGTCCTCGCTCAACCGCTGCTTGAACTTTATCCGGAGATCGATCGAGACCTTCTCATCACTGGCATCCTGCTTCACGATATCGGGAAGCTGGATGAGTATGACTACGATTACGATATCTCCGTGTCGGATGCAGGGAAGCTGATTGGGCATGTCGTTCTCTCGGAGCAGATGGTATCCCGTGCAATCAACGTCATAGAAGGATTCCCAAAGAGAAGAGAACACGAAGTCCTTCACCTGATTGTCTCCCACCATGGACGCTACGAGTGGGGTGCAACACGCAGACCAAAGTCGCTCGAGGCGATTGCCTTGCATCACCTGGACAATCTCGACGCACAGGTGAACCGCTTCAACCTGCTGCTGCAAACCGCCCGTGAAGGTGGAAAATCCTGGACCGATTACGACCGCATGCTGGGGCGAATGCTCTATGCCGGCGATCCGAATGGGCTCACCCTTGAAGAGAATGGCTACATCGAATAGGAATTCAATATTGTTGGTGGTATAGACTCAATAACTGGAGATAACCAGCCTCAAGCTTCCGGTCTTTGGGCCCGTGAGGATATGGTGGTTTTCTCGCCGGCTTTAGATAAGCAAATCATTTGCCTCAACCTCATATCCCATTCTTGACAAATCTCAAGGAGCGTCATATACTATGATAAAAGATACGACAAATAATGCGATAAATGATGCGACAGTTTTACAATCAGGGAGGCCTATCATGACCGATGCGCTCGTAAAGGAGCTTGAGCTGAAGGCGGCCCGATCCACGTTTGACAAGTTCAGGAACGATTACAAGCTGGATAACGCTGACCTGGGCGCAGCTCTTAAGGTGGATCGTCGCACGATTCAGCGTTACCGCAGCGGTGACAGTTATCCAACGCGGCGAGTTCGCAATGGTCTTGTTGACCTACGGGAGATCTCCATCCTCCTCGATGAGATCTTCAAAACCCCAGATGGCGCGGTCAGATGGCTCAACTCGCCTGTTCCACTCCTCATGGGCCGCCGTCCAATTGATCTCATCCAGAAAGGAAAGCTTGAAGAGATCGTTACGGCCCTCGAAACGTACGCGTCCGGCGCGTTCTTGTGAGATTCAAATCAAAGGTATGGAGGCACATTCCCGTTGGAGCCTATGCACTTCATGTGGGCCGAATCCTGCGAGCGGACGGACGCTGGAATCGTCCCTGGATTTATGGATGCCTCTATACCGCTCTCTCACAGAAGGGGGCTCGCGCCGAGTTCGAGAAGACCCGAGTCGCATTTGGCGCCGCACCCGAGGATCCAAAGCGCCGGGAACTCGTTTCTCTGATCGTTGATCTCGACCCGGTGGTCGACCACACCAACCTCAATACGTCCCCAGTTCCTCCAGACGCCGCTTTCCTAACTGGCGTTCTGCCATAAGACATCGAACAGTGTCGTGACCTTGCAGACGCTCTGCGTGCTGCCGGATACGTTGGCATCATCGCGCCTTCGGCGGCTGCCTCTGGGGCGAAGAATCTTGCCATATACATCGATGGACCAGTCTCTGGCATCTACCTGGAGGATGGTGGGGATCGTATCTTGATAGATTAGCGATCTCAACGTACCCGCTAACAGGGAGAGCGATCATTCTCCCTGTTTGCTATCTTGCAGAGAACACATAAGGCGAGCATCAAATGAAACAACTGAACCTTCATGACGTCGATGTTTGTATTACCACTCCCTATGAGCTAAAGAAAGCTGGAGCAAACCCCGCTGAATGGCATCGCCTGGACGAGTCGGGCACCATGTTTCTGCAACCGCTCCAGCGGCGTGATACCCTCATTACCGCCGGCTACGATCTCAGTAGGGCGGGGCGATGGAATAAACCCTGCTGCCTGATTGAAAGCCCGGTTCTTTTTTTATTTAATCTGGTCAGCGTAAACGCCCATTCAATCCAATTCGCCCAATAATTTATATTGATTGCAGCTAACGGATGGTGTAAAGTGAAACTGGAGTCGGTGGGAATGATATATGGGGCATCCCTGTATAACATATGGTTTATATGGATAGGACCCGTTAAAACTGCTCCTGCTATGTAGAATTACATGTTTAACGGGTGGCCCCCATTCAATAATAGTTGAACTAAGCGCTTCGCGCAGATTTCCCTTCCCCGACTGAAGACTTCCAACAG
>DAOWMX010000296.1 GCA_030642885.1 Anaerolineales bacterium
TAATCTGCTTTTCGGTGTTGATTTCTTTTGTCATAAGAAAAGTCTACACCGATGGGCGGTATAGCGCGAGTCGCTAGCCGCCCGACTTTTTGTCAAAACTCAAGTCAGTGAAGGAAGGGTTTAATCGAGAACGTTCAAGTTTCTATTGGACCCTTACGATGTCTTGAAATCCATCGCATAAATAAAACCATTTATTGGATAGCGTTTATGTCCGGCGAAACAAATCTTCAGAGTCTTCTTGCGAATATGCAGCCAGCCCTTTCCGAAGGGGAGTTCGTATTTTGTTCCGTCTCGCCCAAGCGTTTGATCAACTTCGAGTTCACCCGATCGGATGGTTTCGCGAAGCGGAGGGGATCACCTTAATTATTGAAAGAAGCATCGCCGATGATGAGGGGCTGGACTATGAGTTTATCTCGCGAATGATAACCCTCAATATCCATTCGAGTTTGGAAGCGGTTGGGTTTCTCACAGCCATAACCCATAAACTTGCCGTAGCAGGGATTAGTGTGAACACCGTCTCGGCTTATTATCACGATCATCTTTTTGTGCCCACGGACAGGGCAAGCGCAGCGATGCTTCTTTTGGATGAATTAAAAAATGATTCGACCTAATCCATCGCTGCTAATCCATCGCTGCTCATCCCATTTGCCGTGCACCTGATTGTGGGACCCCATTGCTGCGCGAATGGAACCCGCGGATTAGCGATCGAGAGATCTTCAACCCTGTCGCTTTCATGATGGTCTTCAAATGATCTTGCGGCATTCCTTATCCACTGAACGCTGCCTAATCAGAGCTTACGGGATGCATCTTAATGCAGGATAAACAACGCAGAAGAACCCTTCGAGATTTCCTTGCTTTGAAGCACAACATTGTCGTGCTTCTTGGCGCGCTGCTGGTCATTGGAATGGGCGAGGAACTTTGGGTCCGCTTCATGCCCAAATACCTCGAGGTCCTGGGGGCAAGTGCCCTGGCCATTGGCGCATATGGCTCCTTCAAGCGCGTGGTCGACACTGCGTATCAATATCCAGGTGGTTGGTTAGCTGATCGTTTCGGCAGGAAACGGGCTCTCGTCTTTTTCAACCTAATCGCCGCTCTGGGGTACCTCGTGTATCTCCTGACCCGGAGTTGGGAGATCGTGATACTGGGCACATTGCTCGTCCTCGCCTGGAGCAGCATGTCTCAGCCGGCGATTTTCGCGCTCATCGGAGACAATCTCGGGCGAGATCAAAGGGCGATGGGCTTCAGCGTTCAATCCATCTGGAAGCGTATCCCCATCGTATTAGCCCCCCCGCTTGGGGGATATCTGCTGACCCGTTTTGGCGTGGTTTCCGGGATGCAAATCGGCTTCCTCGTTTCGCTCCTTTTCGCTCTCGCCGCGATCTACCTGCAATCTCGTTTTTACCGTGAAAAACCTCGCAGCCACGACGAGAAAAGAGAGGGCATCGTTACGATCTGGCGCAGGATGCCAGGCGCTCTTCGGCAGTTGCTCCTGGCAGATTGCTTTGCCCGATTCGGATCGAGCCTGACCGCTGTGTACGTTGTGCTCCTGGTCATCAACATTCGCGGGGTTTCCCTGGTGGCATTTGGCGCCCTCACCTCCGCTCAAATGATTACAGCCATAGCGGGCTATATTCCAGCAGCCCACTTTGCAGATCGTTTCGGACGCCGCCCCTTTATCCTCGTGACCTTCGCTCTGTTTGCCCTGTTCCCCATAATTCTGGTTGGCCTCCCTGCAGAATGGTTGATCGTGGCCTTCGTCGCCGCCGGATTGCGTGAACTGGGAGAGCCGGCTCGCAAAGCGCTCATTGTCGATCTGGCAGACGCATCCCGTCGTGGGCGCGTAATCGGATTCTATTATCTCATTCGTGGTTTGGTCACCATACCCGCCCCATTATTGGGGGGCTTGCTCTGGCAACGCGGTTACTCTTGGCCCTTCATCGTTGGCGGCGCCATCTCAGCTATAGGATTCGGCATTTACTATGTCACGAGCGCGCGCACCATCGAGGCATCCAATGTGTGAGGTTTCACGAACGATAAGTTCACATTCATCCACTTATGGAAGATGGATGAAAGCCACTCGAGGTTCCGCTCTCGTTTTCTTTCTTGGCACCCTCATCCATTTAGCAAAACTGCCATGACTTCAACGGAACATCCATGGGAACAAATATATAAGAAAGACGGGCGGGTATTTCCCGAACCGTTCCCTCGATTCCATGAAGCAGTAGATCTATTCGTCGAGCATGGCTGCTCTGAAATTTTAGATCTGGGTTGCGGCAGTGGAAGGCACGCCGTTCATCTCTCTATGGAAAACTTCAAGACTTTCGGTCTTGATATCTCTCCCACTGGTCTTGGTTTGACCCAGGAATGGCTTCGCGAGAAGGGGCTTGAGAGTCGCATTGTGCTCTCCGATTTTCAGCACCCTCTCCCCTTCCGTGAGGGGAGTTTTTCGGGGGTGTTCTCTACTCAGGTGATCCATCATGCCCGCATAGCCGCGGTTCAACTGGCGATACGAGAAATCTGGAGAGTCCTTTCATCAGGAGGGGTGGCATTTATCTCGGTTGCCGCAGGAAAGGATGATGAGGAGTTTGTGGAGATTGAGCCAGGCACGATTGTTCCGTTGACCGGATCAGAGGCAGGATTGCCCCATCATATCTTCTCTGAAGAAGAGTTGCGAATGGAATTTCGTGACTTCCAAGTTTGGGATGTCTCCCTAAGAGCAGACGGGAAAGTTTGGGTTATCACCGCCCGTAAACCCTGACCCGGTCACGCCGCCATTGATACTTACTCTGATATCTCTAATGATGCACTCATATGTGCTTTAGGCGGAGAAGCGGCTGACAGACACCTCCATGCCAGAAAAACCCAGGTAATGAATGTAACAACTGTCCAGTAATAAGCTTGAAAATTGTAAAGCATGTCCGATGACCATAAATATGGAAGATTGACCAACACGATTAAGACCCCTCCCAAGAGTCGGTTAGCTTGAAGAAGGGGTATGATCCCGATTGCCAACACACTCAACA
>DAOWMX010000340.1 GCA_030642885.1 Anaerolineales bacterium
CCTGCTTATGGCTGCAGCAGTGGCCGATTTTCGACCAGGTGAGATCGTAAAGGAAAAAATCAAACGCAAGAAGGATGTCCCCGAGATCACATTGGAGCGGACGGATGATATTCTGGCGGCGGTGAGTAAACTCAAGGCAAAGAGCGGATGGCCGCGCGTGATCGTGGGATTCGCCGCCGAGAGCCAGAAGTTGATTGAAAACGCCCAGCGCAAGCTCGAGGAGAAAGGGCTGGATCTGATTGTGGCCAACGATATCACCGCGGCGGATGCGGGTTTCGCCGTCGACACCAACCGGGTCATTCTGCTCGATCGAGACGGCGGCAGTGAAGAATTACCGCTCATGACTAAAGCCGCGGTGGCAGAGGAAGTGCTCCAAAGGGTTGTTGAATTGCTAGGCGCTGCAGATGATCGGTCTTGAACGCTGAACGAAGCGGCAAAGTTTATTTAGGAACCCAGGGGTTTTCCTTTGACGATTGGGTTGGTCCTTTTTACCCCGCAGGTACACCGAAAACCGCATACCTGGAGCAATACGCTGAACGTCTTCCTGCCGTTGAGATCGATTCTACGTTCTATGGTGTTCCGAGGGCGACAACGGTTCAGAAGTGGAGGGAACGAACCCCTCCTGGCTTCCGCTTTGCGGCCAAGTTCCCCAAACTCATTACGCACGAGAAAAAACTCGACCGGGCGCTCGCCGATGCAGAAGCATTCATTGGAACCATGCAGGCGCTGGGTGACAAGCTGGCGGTTCTCGTCTTACAGTTCGCCTACGATTTCACGCCTGATCTCTACGATCGGCTTGAATTATTCTTGGCGGCATTGCCCGGGGGGACGCGTTATGCTGTTGAAGTGCGTAATCGCGACTGGTTGAAACCGGAGCTCAGGGAGATGCTCTCACAACACAATGTCGCACTGGTGCTGCAGGATCTTCATACTATGCCCAGGCTGGATTGGATCACGGCGGATTTCACCGTCATCCGCTGGTTGGGGAGGCGCAAGGATATCGTCCGCTTCGACGAGATTCAGATCGATCGGTCACAGGAGTTGGAAGAATGGGCGGGGAAAGTGCGTCGCTTCCTCGCCGATGGCGTAAACGTGTATGGCTTTTTCAACAATCATTTCGCCGGCCATAGCCCGGAAAGCGTACGTCAATTCGCGGCATTGCTTGGTGTGGAACTGATGGATAATACTAAAGAGTCGAATACGAGTACACAGATGGCGATGGGATTTGATGATGGGTGATCTTGGAGTTCCGGAATGGGCCCTACCAGAGGAGCTGGATGTCGGTGATGTGCTTGAAATTGTCACTCGTACACTCGAGGGGCAGGAGCAAGATTCTAAGTATCTCCATGGGATGCAGATGGCTGTTCCAGGAGCTGGGAAACTCTATGGCGTCCGTGTACCGCAGCTGCGCACGATGGCGAAGCAGCTTACAAAGAAATACGGAGACCAGGAACAGAATCTCGACCGGTTCGCACAAACGAGCTGGGTGCAAGGGAGACGCGAGCACCGCCTTATCGCGATTTTTGTCCTTGCGGGGATGAGGACGCTGACCCCCGAACGCAGGTGGGAACTGGGCGTGAAATTCTTGCCCGATGTCGAAGATTGGGAGACTTGCGACCAAATGTGCCACGCATTATTGGGTCAGGCGCTGGCGGAGGATCCGCACTACATGGACCAACTCGAATCCTGGATCGATGACGACAACTTCTGGATCCGGCGAGCAGCGCTGGTCTCAACCGTGATTCTTCGCAGGGCAAAGTACTCTGAGGCTGCAGCCGAGGGGATGGATCAACGAACGCTGAGAATGTGTGCCATCCTCCTGGAGGATGGAGAGAAGTACATCCGTAAAGCAGTCGACTGGACGGTGCGTGAGGTGCTCAAGCGTCACTACGCACTCGCGTTTACATGGATGGTGGAGCAAGCCCA
>DAOWMX010000173.1 GCA_030642885.1 Anaerolineales bacterium
ATCCGCGGACGAGGCAAAGGATGGCGAGGATCCCGCAGCAGCAGCGATCGGAACGGATGTTCCCGCTCCTTTATTGTTGGACAACGAAGATTTCTCCGACGACATCCCTGATATGCCGGATGATGTTCAAGCGTCAACCGATCAGGATGTTCTCGAGACAACCGATGAGATCGCTCCTGAGGAAGCTAAATCCGTACCAGAGGCGGATTCACTCGACAATGGAAAAGACGAAGAGGAGCAAGCCGGCAAGCCAGACTTTGAGCCCCAAGCAGGTCCGCGGATATCCATCGCCACGCTCCTTCGCGATGATGTGACCGGGCAGTTAATCGTGAAGGTCGGGGATACAGAGTATCACAACCCCGACGACCTCAGAGCGTCCGACGATTGGACCCGCGTTGAATTTGCCGCATCAGACCTCCAAACCTGGTTAATCAAAGATGCACCGAGTCAGCTTAGGGTTGAACGCGATACCGAACCTGTTGAACCGAAACCCGCGAGTATGATCGAACAAATAAATGTCATTCTCCAGGAGAAGATCGAATCTTCGGATTATTCTCATCTTGGCGTACGCCTGCTCGAGAGCCCCAGCGGAGCTGCACGCGTCCTAATCGGTGTGCAGAGCTATGATCTCGCCGAGGTTCCGGATGAGGATATCAGACAGCTTATCCAGGAGGCGGTTGCCATCTGGGAGGCGAATCAGTAAAAACATCAATCCAGATAAATCGGTGTGAGGCGCTTTCGCCCGTCTTCTTCGACAAGACGGGCGATTGTTATTTGAGGGTCGTGCTGGAAGAAAAGCCAGGCTTCATTTTTCAATGCCCAACGCTGCCAGCGCTGTTTCGTGCGAATATTCTCCAAGGGGTAGACATCGTAGGCAGTGAGCCACGAAGTGCGCGCCATTTGTACGCCGTAGGAGGCCATATCCGCCACAAAGAGCCCGCGCCAATCACCATCCTGCAAGAGGACGGATTGATGGCCGCGAGTATGCCCGGGAGTCATAACACATTGAACCCCTTCCGTCACCCTGGTGTCGCCGTGAAGAAGTTTAAGCCGCCCCTGCGTGAGAAGAGGTGTAAAATTTTGCTCAAAGTAAGTCCCCCGGGTTCGTGCATCGGGGTGATTTGCTTCCGCCCATTCCATCCGCTGCACCCAATATTCCGCCCGTGGGAACACTGGTCGCATTTCTCCATCGATCAGCTCGGTATTCCCGGCGCAGTGGTCTGCATGCAAATGAGTATTAATCACGATATCAACATCATCTGGTGCCACGCCTAAAGAAGCGAGATTCCCAATAAGCCCGCCCCCCTCTCTCTCCAACCCCCATTGCAATGCAGCATCTTCCGAGAGCTTATTTCCGAGCCCGGTGTCGATTAGAATAGTCTTTCCCCGCGAACGGACCAACAAGCAGTTCAAGGCCATCGGAATCAAGTTTTCAGCGGATGGCGTTATATGGCGTTCAAAGAGATTACGAGGGACTAACCCAAAAGGACCGCCGGCATCTACCCAAACCGTACCATCGTGCAGGACTGCGATTTCAAGCTCACCAATCCTGTGCATAGATCCTACGACCTCCAGAATAAACTGACGAACTCCGACTCTAATTGACCAATCCCGTCGGGGTCGAGAAAGGCTGCTTGAGCCGCAGTTAAAACAAACCCCTTCAACGACTCTAAAGACAAGCCTAGATGGTCGACGGCGTGTTGATACTCGAGGGACAGTGTGGTGCCGAAGATTGATGGGTCATCCGTTGTCAGTACAGTTTGCAACCCCGCCTGTATCATCTGCGGCAATGGGTGTGCATTAAGCGAGGGGATGACCCCGGTGAGATAATTGCTGTCTATGCTCACCTCAAATGGAATCCCTCTCTCGCGTGCCAGAGACACAACCTGCGGGTCATCCAGGATACGAATTCCATGTCCGATACGATCCGCCCCCAGCTCGAGAATTGCGTGACGCACGTTTTCCGCACCGGTCCACTCTCCAGCATGGATGGTCAGTCCAAGTTCGGCCTGTTTCGCGCTTGCCAATATCGACTGAAATGGCTGGGCGGGAAACTCGACCTCATCACCAGCAAGATCCAACCCCACAACTCCATCCTGGATATGGTCCGATGCAATTCGAGCTGCTTCCTCGGCGATTTCGAGCGATTCGTGGCGGTTTATACTGATAATCAGCCCGACTTCAATCCCGTGAGCTGAAGCAGCTTCTGCAGCTGCATCTATCACCCAGCGCGTCACATCTTCCATATCAAAAACACCGGATTGTGCCAACGCGGCCGGGGTGAAACGCAATTCGAGATAGCGCACTTGGTCTCGTGCAGCGTCCTCAATAGCCTCAACCGTGATCCGCTGAATGATTTCCGGTGAACGGAAGAACAGGCGGATATTCGTAAATTTTGAAAGGAAATGCTCGGGGTCTTTTGGGTCCCCATCGACGACCTGTACGAGCCTTCGTAGAGATTCAATGTCTTTCGGAAGCGGCAGGGAGGCCTCGCGTACAATCTCGACCATCGTCTCGAGGCGCACGGATCCCTCGAGATGACGATGGAGGTCAACCTTTGGCAGTTCCAGTACCCGCTTATCAATTATTGCGGAATGATCCTTCAACTGGCTTCCTTGCCCACCCGGGAATAGTGCAGTTATTGAGACGTCACCTGGAAATATCTTATCTGCAGCGACCGGCAAGGCGAGTGTGCTAGCGCCGGGGTCGGTCGGTAATCTGGCTTAAGGACTACTTCCGTTTGCGCTTCCGTTTGCGCTTCTTGCCCGGCTTCTTTGGTGCGCTATCGGGCTTGTCATCATCGGCTATCGGCCCCCTGGGAGCAGGCGCCTGCTTTGCAGCAGTTGAAGAGCTCGGTGTGGTTCGCAACCGGAACATATGGGTGACAACACCCGCCCGAATGGAATCAAGGAGTACGTTAAAGAGGTCAAATGCCCGGCTTTTATACTGCACGAGCGGATCGCGTTGACCATAGGCCTCTAAGCCGATAGATGTCCTGAGCGCTTCCATCTCTGTGAGGTAATCCACCCACTCTCGATCGCCGACGGAAAGGAAAAGTTCTCTGTGGGCACGTGCTAACGCCTGGCTTCCCAATACATTGGAGATCGTCTCGCGTGCATCCGCGGATAAGGATGAAAGTGGACCTTGCCCGGCGTATTGGTCGAAGACTTCCTGCCCCAGTGCAGTTCGTAATTGATCCTGGGACCGCGCTTCCAATTGATCCAACTTCGATCCAGCAAGCCGTGAGAATGCTGCGTTCCCAAGCAGTTTTTTCAAGGACTCTTGAGCGCCTTCAAGATGCCGCACAACCTGTTCTGTGAGCTCTTCTGGATCGCGGTCCGAGATGAGATTAGCAGCATACAATGGATAGGTTAGGCGGGCGACCTTAACTGATTGGCGCTGGTGTGTTTTCCGATCAAAAAAGCTGCGTTGACCATAGCTCATCTGGATCAGAAAACGGATTCTTTCCCTCCGATCGAGCGTTGAATTTTCCCGTAGGGCATTTTGCAAATCTGTCTCTATTTCACCCAAGATCCGCTCTGAACGAGCTTCCCATACGCTCTCTATCGCGTTTCGCAGATCTTCTGATGCTTGATCCCAATCGATGGATGCTGAGACGCTTGGCTGTAGATTCAAGCTTTCCCCAATCCTGCGTTCAACCGCCTGAATCAAACCAGCCCAGATGCGTAAGCCGAAACTGGCCTCTACCATCTCCCGGATTCGGCGCTGGAAACTTTGCGGATCTTCGCGCACCTGCTGTAAAGTTTTATCATCCATCTGGATGCGTAAACCTGCCGCTTGCTCGACCGCCTCCAGCAAAGCGCGAGGGTCGATGGCTCTCCCCTCTTCTTCGGCTTCATAAATCGCAGCATCGACTGCCATCTCTGCGAATTCGACACGCTGCTCAACCTGGTCATCCAGACGCTCGAGGGCATGAGTCAACTGCTCATCAACGGCTTGCTGCAAGTGAACTTTATTCGCGTCTAACGATCCTCGAGCGATTTCCAGGAAACTCTGTTTCAATTCATCCACTTGGGAGAATCCTTCTAATGGAGCGAGGAGCTCGCTCAACATGAAGGATGGATAGGGTTCATCGTTCTCAAGCCCGATTGTCGGTTGAGTCTCCTCAAGCCAGGCAAGCAGCTTCCAGGGTCCCTCGGGATCTGCAAACGCTGTTTGGACATGCTCTTCAACCTCAGTGCGCAGCATCGAGGCGATATCATCGCTTAAACTGTCCTTCGTGAAGACCCGGTTGCGTTGATTGTAGAAAACTTCGCGCTGTTGATTGAGTACGTCATCATAATCGAGAAGGTGCTTTCGGGTGTCAAAATTCGCACCCTCAACCCGCGTTTGAGCTTGTTCGATCGTTCGGTTCACAATTTTATGAGCGATCGGAACCGCATCATCGATATTGAAGCGCTGCATGAGTTTCGCCACTTGTTCGCCGCCGAAAAGGCGCATTAACTCGTCCCCCAGGGAGAGGAAGAACTGCGAAGAGCCTGGGTCACCCTGCCGACCTGCACGACCGCGCAGCTGGTTGTCGATGCGCCGTGATTCGTGCCGCTCTGAACCAATCACATGCAGACCGCCTACATCCCACACACGCTCGCTGTCCTCTATGAAGCGTTTCAGCTGCTCAATTTCTGCTTCGTAGATTCCAATCGCCTCTTGATCCGCCTTCGCCAGGGCCTTGAGGCGCTCACCCAACCTCATGTTCTCAGGATCCTGAACCCCGATCCGCCGCAAAACACGATTCACCGCGGCAAGAATTTCCTCAGCGATCTCGCCGCCGAGCTTGATGTCTACACCTCGCCCGGCCATGTTTGTAGCGATGGTCACCGCGCCTAAGGACCCTGCCCAAGCGATGATGGCTGACTCCTCATCATGCTTCTTGGCGTTCAAAACGTTATGTGGAACCCCACCCTTCAGCGCTTCAGTCAGCCTCTCGAGATCAGATGGAGCAAGATCTAAGATCTTCAATAGCCGCTCGAGATTCTCCTCGCGGGTGGGATTGAGCGAGATATCCAATTCACGAGCGAACGGACGCAGCGTGGGGGATTTAACCTCGGGAAGCGGTTGGTAGAGAGGTTTCAAAGCATCAACCCGCATACCGTCATCGGGTATATCATGCGCCTCCAAGTAAGCATCACGAAGGATCTGAACATTGGCC
>DAOWMX010000086.1 GCA_030642885.1 Anaerolineales bacterium
ATCAATGTTTTGCGGTAAGACTGACGAGATGATTAGAAGGTTAAGGCGCGCGGTTATCGCCCGGCAGAAAGTCCAAGTCTTTAAACCTAGTATTGATACGAGATACTCTACGGAAAAACTCGCATCTCACGCTGGAACAGAATTTGAAGCCACACCCGTTAAAGATCCGGAGCAAATCCGCGACCTTATGGAAGAGGACACAACCGTGGTTGCGATCGATGAAGCACAGTTCTTTTCCGAGAGTTTGTGCGATGTTATCCAAGAATTAGCGGCAGATGGTCTGCGCGTGATCGTCGGCGGTTTGGATACCGACTTTCGAGCAGAACCTTTCGGTTGCATGCCGAAATTGATGGCACAGGCGGAACGTGTGGATAAGCTGCACGCAATTTGCATGGTCTGTGGAGGAGCGGCATCACGTACACAACGGTTAATCAACGATGAACCCGCGCATTACGATGATCCAATTGTTGTGGTTGGCGCTAGTGAGATGTATGAGGCTCGCTGTCGCGAGCATCACGTGGTTCCAAGGGACTGAAGATGCTGTCGTATGAGGAATTCCTGGAGGAAATTCTGATCCCCAGCGATGTACTTCAAGCGAGAATTGCAGAGCTTGGGGCGGAGATCAGCCGGGATTATGAGGGCAAGAGCGTTCTGCTAGTTTGCATCTTGCGCGGTGGGGTAATGTTCCTCACCGATTTGATGCGCACGCTCACGATCCCACATGCCATCGATTTCATGGCTGTATCCTCATATGGAACCGGAGCAAGGCAATCGAGTGGGCAGGTTAGGATCACGCTTGATCTTCAGAGCTCAATCGAGGGCGAGGATGTTATCCTCGTTGAAGATATCATCGACAGCGGACATACAGTCGCATCCGTCATCGAGTTGCTTAAGACCCGTCAACCCTCGTCCGTGCGGGTATGTACATTATTAGACAAGCATGAGCGCAGAGAGGCGGAGGTCCCGATCCATTACAGTGGATTTAAAATCCCCAACAAGTTCGTCTTTGGCTACGGACTCGATCTTGATGAATACTATCGGAATCTCCCTTTCATCGGTGTTGTGAAACCAGACAAGTATATCCCCCCGGATTAGGTTTCCTTTTTCGGATGACCCTGCAGAAATTCCTCCCCCCCGCGCTCCTCGAACTTTTGCCCTCACCAGTTGAAGGTCCGCAAGTATGGTTGGTGGGAGGTGCAGTTCGAGATCATTTCCTACAACGTCAATCCTTCGATCTTGATTTTGTTGTTGCTGGTGATGCACTTCGCCTTGCCCGGCGGATTGCCGATGCGCTGGGTGGTAAATACTACGCCCTTGATACGGAACGGGGAGCGGGGCGAGTATTAGCATCTGGATCTAATGGAGAGGAATGGGTCTTTGATTTCGCACGAATGAGAGGCTCCAGCCTTCAAGAGGATCTCTGGTATCGTGATTTTACAATCAACGCGCTGGCGTTCGACCCACATAATCTCGATATTCTTATTGACCCGACAGGCGGTCTGAAAGATATAAACGATGCGCTTCTGAGGGCATGCGTATCTGAGGCGATAAAGAATGACCCCGTGCGTGCCTTGCGGGCCGTACGCATCGCCTCGGAGCTTGAGTTCCGCATCGAACCGAATACTATTCAGCAGGTCAAGGCAGTTGGTCCATTGCTGCATCATGTCTCGGTCGAGAGGCTGCGGGACGAGCTCTTTCGTATGCTTGATCATCAACAACCGGCACGATCACTGCGGTTGCTGGACCATCTAGGCCTCTTCGAACCGCTCTTCTATGAGTTTTATGAACAATCAAATATCGGAGATAAACGTGACTTCTCCCGGCAGGCATTCACGGTAGTCTCAACGCTCAGCGATTTTTTCCAGGTCTTGGCGACCAGGCATGATCCTGATGCCGCTGCAAACTCAACGCTGGGCTTGATCGCCATTCGTCTGGGGCGATTTCGTGAATCACTGTCAAACTATCTTGACGAGGAGCTGAGCTCTGGGCGAACTCAACGGGCCTGGGTTCTCCTGGGGAGTCTTTTTTCTACTAGCGTTAATCGTGATCTTTCTGTTGATCACGATGGATCTCCTGCAGGAGTAGATCGGGGGAGTAAGGCGTTTGCAGCATCGGCATGGTCTGACCGCTATCACATGAGCCGCAAAGAAAAGGATTGGCTTGAACGATTTCTTGTTGGGGACCTCCCTCAATTATCAGAGGATGCTGCCGGAAAAATAGATCTCCAAATCCATCGCTTCTATCAGCGAACAAAGGACGCCGGCGTTGGAATTGTTTTCGGTGATCTCGCCAGCTTCCTTGCAGGAATCGATGGTGCGCCGGCTGAGGGTGACTGGGAAAGTCGTGTGAATATTGCCCGTCAGTTGCTTGATGCATACTTCAACCGACGCGATGAGATCATAGATGTGGAATCCCTGCTGAGTGGGGAAGAAATCATCTCAGAACTAAATCTCAAGCCAGGACCGGTGATTGGAGAACTTCTTCAGCGCTTGATTGAGATTCAGATTGCAGAAAAGCTTAATACACGAGACCAAGCCTTGGATGCGGTAAGGACAATTCTGGCAAGCGGATCCAAGAATAGCGGTGATTATCTTTAGAATACTGGGAGACTTACCTGCTCCGCGCATAGCCAATCGTGGTCATTGTGAATGGCCGAAGACAGAAATTGCCTGGGTATCCAAAGAATTCCCCGGGCAATTAATAGAGGATGTCCTTCCTGGTGAGTGAATGGAAAGTTTCCTGCGACAAACATACGTTTTGGTGTTGATAACCTAAGTCAAATCTAGTTCTTCAAGGAAAGATCACGCTGAGTACGGGCTCATAGAAACAACGACAGCCCGTGCTGTACGAGCACCCGTTAACCGGTAATTCAGGAACCGCATCTTTTGGATAGGTGCCTTCAATTTGCCGGCACGCGGGGCACGCATCATGGTTGACGATAAGGCGGACTTGGCTTACACGAGGGTTTGATTGCATATCTTTAAGGGCTTTAGCGGTCGCCGAATGAAGGGAAAGGTCTGCTCCACACTGAATGCATTCACCTGCGGTATCGGGGGATTGTTTATTGCATTGTGTACAGGTTCGCACGTAATACCTCCTCTAGTTGGGTCCACCTAGATTCTATTGAAGAGACCGTGTGTGTCAATACGCCCGACAACAAACTCGCGGACCTATCTTTGATTCATCCTTAAACGATTGTTTGCAGAATTGTGAACCGTGATTATTGTTAACAGCAGGATTAGGTGAATGTTTGTGGCTTTAACAGAGGATAGCTTATGTCACGCTGGACGAGAACGATATTGCATTGCGATCTTGACGCATTTTTCTGCTCGGTTGAGAGTCTGCTCAATCCTGGTTTGGAAGGAAGGGCGTTCGTTGTCGCTGGTGCAGCGGATGGACGCGGGGTCGTCTCCTCGGCGTCTTATGCTGCCCGCGAGTTCGGTATCCGTTCGGCTATGCCAACTGCGCAAGCGCTGCGAAAAGCTCCGGACCTGATCGTAATTTCGCCCCAACATGCACGCTATAGCAAACACTCTCAGGAGATCATGAGTTACCTCCACGATTCTGCGCCGGTTGTAGAGCAGTTGTCGATTGATGAAGCCTTTCTTGATGTTAGCGATGATCCACGTCTCGGGCTTAAGGTGGCACAGTTCTTACAGGGGGAGATTCTTGAGAATTTTAAACTTCCAACTTCTTGGGGTGTTGCTAGCAATAAGCTGGTTGCAAAGATCGCAACGGAGGTTGGGAAACCGAGAGGGTTAATCGTGGTACCTCCGGGGCAGGAGGCTGCTTTTCTTGCACCGTTGCCGGTGAGAATGCTGTGGGGTGTGGGTCCGAAAACAGCGGAGCGCCTGGCTGCAGGAGACATCCATACGATTGGAGACATGGCAAGTATGCCCTCGCGCATAATAATCGAATCTCTTGGTGATCTTGGTCTGGAACTTGCATCAAGAGCGCGTGGGGAGGATGATCGCCCGGTTGCGGAGGGGCGAGATCCTAAGTCAATGTCGGCAGAGAGGACTTTTAGCGCCGACATATCTAATTGGCCCGAACTACGGACCGTAATGCTTAGATTGAGTGAAACTGTTGGCCGAAGGTTGCGCAAAGCTAAGCTGGCAGGTTATACGATCAGGGTTAAGGTCCGTTGGCCAGATTTCACGACCATAACAAGGCAGGTTCGCCTTGAGCAGCCGACGGATCGAGAGCGGATTATATTCGATGAATCCTGCAAGCTGTTTCAGGGATTATGGACGAAAGGTCAAGCAGTCCGGCTCTTGGGGGTGGGGGTTTCAGATTTACATGAGCCCATACGTCAATTAGACCTGTTTGATCGGAGATGGGATCGTGATGAGAGATTACAGCAAGCCGTAGACTCCATCCGTAACCAATATGGACCTGATTCACTAAGACGGGCTGGTGGGTTAAGAAAGCAAGAAGCAGCGGAGAGTGATGGCCAGCCCGAGGAAGATGTTATGTAGAAGGTACGGGAGTTGAAATGGGCAAGTCATTGAGAGTATTCAGGGAGACATGTAAATGACCCTTTACGGAAAAGGTTACTTCATCTGGAAAATCCCCTGGTGTAATGAGGGTGATCCACAGGCAATTGCGGCTACAGCTTCTGCTGCTGGCCTTTCGCATGTTCTGATTAAAGTGGCAGATGGTGCAACATGGCCTTACAACTTCGATTTTGATCGGAACGTCGACCTGATTCCTCCTGTGCGTGAGGCATTGAAGAATGTAGGTGTAGAGGTTTGGGGTTGGCAATACGTTCGGGGTGATGACCCGGTGAATGAAGCCCGTCTGGCAGTCGACAGGATGAACGCGCTCCAACTCGACGGATTTGTCATTGATGCCGAAGGGGAGTATCGCACAACGAGTAAGAGGGCTGCTGCAACCCGGTATATGAAGGAGATTCGCGCGGGGATGCCTAATCTCCCTATTGCACTCAGCACCTATCGCTACCCGCGAATGCACATGGCATTACCCTTTCCGGAATTCCTTGAATATTGTGACTTCAGCATGCCCCAGGTCTATTTTGAGCAGAGCCACAATCCGGAGCAGCAGCTTAAACGGTGCGTCGAGCAGTATATGGCGTTAAAACCGGCAAGGCCCATCGTCCCTACACTACCGTCATATGCGAATAAAGGTTGGGCGCCAACAGCGGACGAAGTCACACGCTTTCTGCACACAGCGCGTGATCTTGGGCTTTCAGCTACAAACGCCTGGAGTTGGGATTTCGCGAGGCGTCCAAAGTATATAGACCTTTGGAATGCGATGGCTGATTTCGATTGGCCTGCAAATGCTCCCGCTGCAGATATGCCGGAGAGGTTGGTCGGTCGAATGAATGATCACGACCCCATCCTTGTCTCCGGCCTGTACGCGGATCGCGCCGCACATGTGACTGGCGAACGTACAATCGTTGGGAGAGAACCGGTTCAGCAGTGGTACCAATCACTTTTTACAAACATTCTACCCAACGCGCACTTCGAGATTACCGGCAAATCCGGGGAGGGACGAACGCGTCATTTCATGTGGAGAGCAACGAGCGAGCGAGGAGATATCTTGGATGGAAACGATACGCTTGGCTTGATTGATGGCAGGATCCAATACCACTATACATATTTCACGGTAAACTGAACCCTTTTACAACTTAAGCTCCAGCGTTCGCGTTTTCCGCAGAGACAATTCAGATCGAAGCTCAATCTGATTGTTTGAATTATTCGATCAGAAAAGCCCCGGATGTTCTTCGCCGCGGCTTTTGAACCATGACCGCTTGTTAGGGTTATTGCTCGGCACGCAAGATTTTGTAGGAAAGCTTGATCGGTGCAATCTGTTTGAACATTGCTTGTGCAGGGCAGTATTTATTTTCTGATAGCTCAATTGCACGCTGCACTGCGGTTTCTTCGACATCATGTCCACTAATTAAATATTCGATTTCAATTTGAGTGAAAACGCGCGGGTGCTCCTGGGCTTGTTGGCTGCGGAGTTGGACTTCGAAGGCGGTCACATTCTGCCGTTTCTTTTGCAAAATAGAAATTACGTCCATGGCGGTACAACCGGCGAGACCGATGGCGATCAATTCCATCGGGCGAAAACCATCGTTGTCACCACCGACTTGCGGGTTCGCACCGAGTGGGACCGAAAACCCCGTTTCTGCTTCTCCGATAAAAGATAAGCGTTTGCTCCAGGTGACCTTTGCATCCATTGTTTTTCTCCTTAGCTCATTGGCGCAGCATAGGTGATATTGTACTCTCAAGCACACTTAGACAAGTTGCTCCGCTCCATGCGTAGCGAACGATCCCCTCTCGGTCAATTACGATGGAGTAAGGTAGGGAAAAGGAATTAAGAGAGCGCAATGTGCTCTCGTCGGGATCTAGCCAGATTGGAAAAGTTAGATGGAACATGTCCACGAATTGAACCACAGTTTCCTTTTCTTCACCGACATTGACGCCCAGGAGGATTAATCCACCGTCGGCGTGTGTGCGGAAGAAAGCCTCCAGGTCAGGCATCTCTCTGAGACATGGAGGGCACCAGGTCGACCAAGTGTTTAATAGGATTACATCACCTTTGTGATCTGCGAGTGAGACTGTTGACCCTGCAATATCCGTTAGTTGAATTGCCGGAGCAGGATACTCGACTTTCATTGGCTCGACGCAGTCTTGGGGTTTCTCGATCCCCGTAACGCTTCGTGCTTGATTAGACGCAATCACTGCAGTGAATATTGCCATGGCAATAAAGGTGAAGCCGGTTCCGAGGAGGAGTATGTGCATGGTTCGACGCAAGGATTAAAACCTTTCCTTGAACGTCGTTCGATGGGACAAAGAAACCGCTGGAACGAGAACATCTCAGTTTTAATTATTGAGGGAATAATAATGCTTCGGTCCTCGCTCAATGGATTTAGTGGTCCTCACCCGGAGGGGGGGAAGATCCTATCAGTGGAAAACGCCACCTGAAACGAAATCGCAATTCGTGCATACGAGGTTTAAACAGCCGTCATAATCAAGATTAGCCATACCGCAATTGGGGCAAGGTTCTCCAGCTCGAGGTTCTTGTGAAAGCGAGCGTTTTTTCGATTTCAATGTTTTCTCAGCCAGCTGCATCTTGTTCTCGTTTCTATTGTGGGACATCTTATCTCTCAAGCTTGGCTCTGAAAACAGGCAAAAATCTAGTCAGCGGGTCAGATCATCAAGGTTCAGCACTTTAAATAATCGCCCTCGAACTTCACTAGGAACGTTGATATCTGCTTCTTGTTGCTGGTAAAGGTAGACTGTTTTCTTAAGCGTGTCGACGAAGACTCTACAATTGGGGCAATCGACAAGGTGTTTCTCAAGCTCATCGCAGGTTAATGGATCAATATTGTTGTCTAAATAGTCTGAGATCTGGCTGAGAAATTCTTGGCAGAGGTTATGTTCAGGCATTTGATAACCGCTCCATTCTCTCTGAGAAGTAACTGGAAAGGCTTTCCCGAAGCTGCAGCCGGGCTCTGAGAAGGCGGGTTTTTATTGCCGCCTCTGAAATTTGGAGAACATTCGCTGCCTCGCGCGTTGAGAGTCCATGAAGATCGCGCAGGACAAATGCTGCCCGGAGGGAAGGGGAGAGCGATTTTATGGCGAGATCCAATTTGTCCTGTGCCTCTGCGCTCATAAGTTCGGCTTCCGGTAGGCAGCACCAATCCTTTAGTTCGCGAGGAATCTCTGCGCCATCATCAAGCAGTAAAGGCTCGTCGACGGGCACGGTATCCAACTCATGTTTGCGGAGCCGCATCAACGCTTCATTCGCAGTAATTCGGTAAAGCCAGGTGCTTAGTTTCGAGCCACCCCTGAAGTTCTCAAGCCCTCGATAGGCTTTTAGAAAAGCTTCTTGAAGGACATCTTCCGCCTCAAGAGGGTCTCCCAACATACGCAGAGCAAGCTTATATAGTTTAGGAGAGTACGCGTCGACCATCGCCGCGAAAGCTTCACGGTCGCCGTTTTTTAATGCTTTAATTGAGATCGGTTCTCTCTCTTGCATTGGATGCAGAATCCGTTAAAAAGTTGCCAGATTAATGTTGCCAGAATAAAGTATACACGAAGGCAATCATCAGTTGCTCTTCAAAACCGAGCGTGGAAATTTTCATGACCCAATGTAGATCGTATTTAGCTCTTAGTAGAAAGCTCGTCTGACCATGGCCATATCGTTTTCCACAGACCTATTGAATTTCAGCTTACAACCACAATCGGACACTTGGTCGATTCACTCGCTATCCCAAGATCTGCGAATCATGAATGCTTCGATGGCTCTGACTTGGAGGGAAGCCGGAAGGACGAATGCAACCTATCTAGAATTCTCCCGAGCGGAAAAGGTTGCTAAGGAGCAAGCTGCGCACTCGCTGGGCCCTGCAGATCACCTCACACTACAAATTCCGATAAATTCTACCCTGGACGCGGAGGTGTGTTTCTCGCTGCTTCATTCATCTCTAAC
>DAOWMX010000051.1 GCA_030642885.1 Anaerolineales bacterium
GAAATCCCGATTCTTGATAGACAGGGTCAGATCAACATTCGGACCCTTCACTACAAGTTCCTCCTTCCCTGATAGCCAGTCCACATAGCGCTGCTGCTCGTCATGGATCTTGCGCCATTCCTTAACTGGATCATCGGTGTCCACGAACATGGTGGAGTAGACATAGTCCTCGAATTCCTCCAAGCTCATCTCCGCGTCCTGCGCATGGGCGTTCGTGGGGAACATCGTGACCACCCATTTTAATTCTCCAGTAGCAGCCCGCTCCATATAGCGCTTCATAAGGTCAGCCTGCGCCTTTGCCACGCGGCCTTGCTTCGCCGGATCGATGCTAGTCAGTGCCCGTGTATTCGCCAAGCTATATAGCGAAGCCAGGCACTCAAATTCTTCAAACGCCATTTTCATAATAGGTGAAACGAAGTCGAGTTGATCATCGTTGGATTCGGAAAAACGAATATATTCTCCGCCTGGGAAGGATGGAAAGAGATGCGGATACCCACCCGCGCGGAGCACCTCACGCTGGACCGCCAGCATCAACGTCTCGCTTAAGGTGCTGCCAATAACAGCCACACGTTCCTTAGGTTTCACGCTCAGGCAGTACTCGACGATTACTTTCGCCAGGTTTTCAACACGGTAGTCGGCCATTCAGTATCTCCTCAACGATAATTTCAGCCGCACTAACAGGCTAAATTTTAAACTCCCCAGACTCATAGAACAGCTCCCCATCGGCGAAAATCTGACCGCCGTCGCGCATATCGCAGATCAAATCCCAATGGATCGCGCTTTCATTCTTCCCGCCGATCTCGGCGAAACCGAATCCGAGCGCCATGTGGATCGTCCCGCCGATCTTCTCATCGAATAGGATGTTCTTAATGAAGCGGTTGATGCGCTTGTTGGTCCCAATAGCAAATTCGCCCAGATAACGCGCTCCTTTATCTGTATCGAGCATGCTGATCAGGAAATCCTGGTTCTTCTCAGCGCTCGCCTCCACAACCTTTCCCTTATCAAATTTTAACTCTACCCCTTCCACCTCTCTGCCCTGGCGGATCGCCGGATAAGTGAAACGCACCCAACCGTTGACCGCGTCCTCCACCGGGCTGGTGAAAATCTCGCCGCTGGGCATATTCTTTTTCCCATCCGAGTTGATGAAATCCCGGCCATCAATCGATACTTCCAGATCTACATTCGGACCTTTCACCGAGAGCAATTTCTTGCCTTTCAACCAGTCCACGAGCCTTTGCTGCTCATCGTGAATCTTATTCCACTCGGCGACCGGATCATTCGTATCAGAGAATGTCGTGCTGAAGACGTAGTCTGAAAATTCCTCGAGGCTCATCTCCGCGTCCTGCGCCACGGCCTGTGTTGGGTACAGGGTTATTGCCCAGCGCAGATCGCCTGCAGCTGCGCGCTGTCGATATATCTTTGTCACCTCTGTGTAAGCCCGCGCCCGCAGCTGCTGTTTCGCGGGATCGACATTGCTCAAGCGGCGGGTGTTCGATTGGCTCTGGAGAACAACCATCACATCGAATTCTTCACGCACCATTTTGTCAAAACGATTGACGTGCTGTATCTGATCATCATTCCCCTCCGTGAAGAGGATATATTCCAGCGCTTCCGTCTCGGCGCGTGAGCGCAGCCCTCCAAGCAGAACATACGGATACCCACCGGCCCCCAGCGCCTGACGGTAGACCTCCTCCGCCAAGGGCAGCGCCACCGGTTGAGTGAGGATGCCGACATAATCCCCGGGTTTAACCTCGGTGGAGTAATGGACGAGGGTTTTGGCGAGGTTTGTTAAGCGTAAATCAGCCATGAAGTGTTTCTCCTTAAGACTATGACGCGTTGCACAGGAAACCAAATTATAGCCCCACACAATCTGCAACCGCCATCCTAAGTGGGTTAATCCATGGGTGTTAACGAAAATATCGAGAGGTTTTTCAATTTTGGTCTTGTATGGAAGATGGAAAACTATTCATTAATCCTATGCCAGACGACAGGCAAATAGGGTAATGCCCCCGATGTGGATTTGACCCTACCATTCACCTTCGAGCACGCAACCGTCATTCAGAAGTAGCTGCAATGAATAGCCCGAAGTACCCGCCACATATTCGAAGGTAATCGTGATGAACGTAGATTTTCCTGCTCGTATCGTGTTATCGACTCCATCGACACGGTGCAGCTCACCACCCCCCTCGGCGTCGCCTTTCCAGAGCACGAGTTCTCCTAGTTGGATTTGTTCGGGCAGACCGTTCGTCAGCAGCGGCCAACCCGGACTTAAATCCTCCAGGTGAAAATCATCCACGCCGGCATTGTCGATCAACCAGGTCACTTCATCCCCGTCCACACTCGGCGTGAAGAGCGTCAAACCCGGGCATGAGCTGGATGTGATCGGCAGCGGTGGTGAGATTGGACTCGGCTCAGGTTTACTCGTTGCAGTGGAAGAAATCTCCGCCGAGGCAGTCTCCACGCCCGCTGGGGATGTCCCCTCATTCGCAGCGGGTGCGAACACCGTCGACGCGTCGACGCCCAGGGCGCGCCCCACCACAAAAGCGGCGATCGCCAGGACGGGAATTAATGCGACGACGATCCAACCAGCACCCCGACGCCGAGGGGCAATCTCGGGGGCTGCTGCGGGAGATGACACAGCTCCAATAGGTTCGATATAGGTAGTAGGAGCTGCGGCGATGCGCTCGAACTCCGGAAGAGGTTTCCCGGCCAATGCGGCCTGGTACGCCTCTTTCAAAGCCCTGATACTCGGGAATCGTTTCTCCGGCTTTTTAGCCAGGGCTTTGAGAATCACGACTTCAAGATCAGGTGGGAGATCGGGGCTGAAGCGGCGCGGGCGGGGCACAGGTTCCTGGATGTGTGCCAGGACAGTTGCCATAGGAGAGCCCGAGTCGAAAGGCAGACGCCCGGTCGCCATCTCATAAAGAATGACTCCCAGAGAATATTGGTCGGAACGGGCATCCAATTGTTCCCCTCTGCCCTGTTCGGGCGAGACATACGCCGGCGTTCCCATCAGCATCGAGCCGGTGAGACTGCTGTGCCCTTCGATGACCCGCGCTAACCCGAAATCCGTCAAGCATGCATTCCCTGAGTCGTCCAGAATCACATTCGAAGGTTTGATATCTCTGTGGATTACACCATTCTCGTGAGCGAAGGCCAGAGCATCCGCTAATTGGCCGATCCATTTTGTGCTTTCCTCACCCGAAATTGCCCCGCGCGCAATGCGCTGGTGCATTGTTTCACCACGGATCAAAGGCATCACAATATAAATAGTGCCCTTGTACTGCCCATAAGCGAGGACAGAGACGATATTCTCATGTTTGAGTTGGGAAACCAACTGCGCTTCACGCCGAAAGCGTTTAACGAAACGGCGATCCGAACTCATCGTCGGGGAGAGAACCTTAAGCGCGACCTCCGCTTGCGAGCGGGTGTCGACGGAAAGATAGACTGTCGCCATGCCTCCCTGGCCGATCCTCTCGATTATCCGATAATGATCTAATGTCTGACCGATGAGTGAGCTCATATCAATCGTTTGTAAGGCTCAAGTCTATATCGAACCTTCATTCCATGTGAATACGGTGGATGTGTGAAAGCGTACCATGTGAAAGTGCCCGAAGCAAAGGGGACAAAGGTCGGGTCGGACTTATCTACGAAACTATAATCGCTAGAAACTGCATCCAGGGAAGTGCTCGTAACGCAAACTTGACATCCATACTTGGATACTCTAGGATAACGAATACCTATATCAATCCTCTCGCTTTACACGATTCAATCATCGTTCGCTTCTTCACTACCTCGGAATCACCTAGGCGAGAGGCATTCTATCAACGCATGCAATTGAAACTCCTATTGAAGAGGAAGGAGGTGGCTTCTCAAACAATCTTTGGGTTTATGTTCGTTGGAATAAAACTATCAACAGAATTCCAAATGGAGGAGACTAGATAATGCGTAAATTATTATTGCCCCTAGCAAGTTTAATAATCCTGGCTATGCTTCTTTCTGCATGCGGCGCTCCAACCACGAGTGACGAGCCCGCTGTCATCGAAGTGACGGCTCCAGGGTATGGCGAGGTCCTGACCCGAGTCAAGGAAAGAGGCCGCGTCGTATGCGCTGGTCGAACAGACCTACTCGGCTTCGGATACCTCGATGACGATGGCCGCAATATCGGCTTCGATATCGATCTTTGCCGGGCGGTGGCCGCAGCGGTCCTTGGTGATCCGGAAGCCATCGAGATTGTCCCTGTGACGGCAGCTGAGCGCGGACCCGTGATTCAGACAGGCGAAGTTGATATCCTGAGCCGTAATGTTACCTGGACTTCAAGCCGTGATGCCCAATGGGGTAACTTCACCATCACGATGTTCTACGACGGCCAGGGATATATGGTCCGGGCAGACAGCGGCATCAAATCCCAGGATGACATGGACGGCGCCAGCGTTTGCGTCACCAGCGGCACTACTACCGAGAAAAACCTCGCCGCCGACTTCCGAGAGCGCGGCCTTGACTTTGAGGCTGTGATCTTCGAGGACACTTCCTCGGTTTACAACGCCTTCTTCGAGGGTCGTTGCGATGTTACTACGAGCGACCGCTCGCAGCTCGCAGCCGTCCAGGCCGGCGCGGATAATCCGGCTGATTACGTAATCCTGCCCATGATCATCTCCAAGGAACCGCTCACGCCAGTCGTTCCTCATGGCGACGATCAGTGGTTTGACATCGTCAAGCTCGTCATGTACGCCCTGATCAATGCCGAGAATCCCGCCTATGGCCCTATCACGCAGGCAACGGTGGATGATATTTTGGCTAGCGACAACATCAAGGGCAAGACCGTCCTTGGCGCCGAAGGTGACTGGGGTTATTCATCGCTAGGTCTGGACGCAGATGCGCTAGCGAATGCCCTCAGGGCTGTCGGAAACTACGGAGAAGTCTACAATCGCTACATGGGACCAGAAGGGATCGCGTTTACACTACCGCGCGGTTTGAACGAACACTGGACCGAAGGCGGGTTGATCTACGCTCCGCCGATCAAGTAGCACCGTCTCTCACAGATGAGCAGCCCGGATAATATTCGGGCTGCTCACGGTATCTCTCATAAGCGATAACAAACGGATGTCGTCTTCAAATTCACATCGCAAATCACTTACTCGTGAAAGCGCCATTCCCTTATGGCGTGATGAACGGGCGCTGACGGCGGCGGCTCAGGTAATTTCAGCAATCATCTTCATCGGCGCATTGATTTGGGTAGGTGTAAACCTGCTGGAAGCTGCGAAACAGCGTGGGTTGAGCCTCGGGTTTGACTTCATCAATGATCCAGCGGGGTTCCCCATCAGCGAGGCAGTGATTCCTTATGATGATTCCTACACCTTTGGCACAGCCTTCCTGGTGGGGCTTCTCAACACGCTGAAAATTTCAATCATCGGCATTGTACTGGCAACTGTTCTGGGAACTATTGTGGGGCTAGCACGCCTCTCAACCAATTGGCTGGTCAGCAGAATCGCCCTTGCCTATATCGAGCTTCACCGGAACATCCCTCTGCTTGTACTCCTTTTCATTTGGTACTTTGCAATCTTCAATAAGTTACCTCCCACACAGGAAAGTCTCGAAGTCCCGGGGCTCCTTTACATAAACCAACGTGGCTTGTACCTATCATGGCCACGACTTACGGAAACCGGAAGCTTGTTTGCAGTTTCTCTCCTGGTTGGTTTGATTCTGGCAATCATCGCCTGGATTTACCTACGACGCCTGCGCAAGCGCAGTGGTCATTCGACATACTACGCCGGTGTGAGCATCGCAATTATCCTCATGTCCGTTGTTCTGGGCTTGGCCCTATCGGAATGGCAACCGCTCTGGATCGATACACCTGTTTTTGAAGGGTTTAACTTCACGGGTGGGCTCAGACTCACCCCTGAATTCACCGCACTGCTTGTCGGCCTGGTCATGTATACTGCGGCCTTCATCGCTGAAGTCGTCCGGGGAGGAATCCAGGCTGTTGACCTCGGGCAAACGGAGGCCGCGAAAGCTGTCGGACTTAAGCAAATGCAAACTCTCGGGCTTGTCATTATCCCCCAAGCCATGCGTGTCATTATTCCACCACTTATTAGCCAATTCCTGAATCTAACGAAGAACACAAGTCTTGCCTTAGCCATCGGCTACGCGGACCTCTTTAACGTTGGCCGTATCATGATTAACCAAGCCGGCAGAGCTGTGCCAATCTTCGGCATGATCATGGTGACATACCTGATTATTAGCTTGATTACGTCATTAATCTTGAACATCTATAACCGTAAAATTCAGATAAGTGAGAAATCCGCGTGACCGATTCAGGGAGCACCCAACCGGAATCCGCCAATATTCGCCCCCCATCCCCACCCAAGCTTCTCGTGTGGCTGCGGCGTAATCTCTTCAACAGCTGGCCCAACTCTGTTCTCACGCTTCTGGCTGTGGGATCGATTTACTTTGTCGGACGCGCTGTGCTCGAGTGGGCCTTCTTCACTGCCGACTGGAGACCGGTCACAAACAATCCAATGCTCTATCTCGTAGGTCAATATCCACGCGACCAGATCTGGCGAGTCGGCGCGAGCCTGCTGCTTGTGTCCTTCCTGACGGGCATGAGCTGGGGTGAATGGCGGGGGATCATGCGCACCTTTGCCATGCTGCTCGCAGGCGGACTTGCGGTACTGGGAATCATTCCTGCTGGCGGTCAGATGGGCAGCCTGGCTGTACATGTATTCTTCCTTATCAACGTGCCCGTAATTTTCCTTGGTTTCCTGCTCGGCTCCCGAAAGTTTGTCACGGGCTCTTGGGTCCTTGGCGGCTGGCTGTTCTCATTCTTAGTCATTCCCTTCCTCCTTCGAGGCATAGGAGACGGGACCGTGCTCCCCACCGTTGAGACGTCACTGTGGGGAGGTCTCCTGGTGACGCTCATTCTCGCCGTTGGCGGAATTCTGCTCTCGTTCCCTCTCGGCGTCCTTCTGGCTCTTGGACGTCGATCATCGCTCCCCGTTATTAAGATCTTCTGCGTTATGTTTATCGAAGGGATCCGCGGCGTCCCACTCGTCACTATCCTTTTCATGTCCTCGATAATCCTGGCTCTCTTTCTCCCACCCGATCTCAGGATTGACCGCCTTGTGCGTGCGCTTATCGGCATGACCATCTTCAGCGCAGCATATACAGCCGAAAACGTGCGCGGTGGACTTCAAGCCGTTCCTGCCGGACAAATTGAAGCCGCGAAAGCTGTCGGTCTGAACAACTTTCAAACCACGCTGTTGGTCGTCTTACCCCAGGCCCTGCGGGCTGTAATTCCCGCCATCGTAGGGCAGTTTATCAGTCTCTTCAAGGATACGACGCTGGCCATCATTGTTGCCATCAACGAACTGCTGAACATCGGTAAATCCATCCTGCAATCCGACGTAGAATTTCTTCAACTGCAATTAGAGGTTTACGTTTTCATTGCCGCGGTCTTCTGGGTACTTTGCTATCTCATGTCCTTCGCAAGCCGGCGGCTAGAAACCGCGCTAGGCATCGGTGAGCGTTAACCGGAGCAAATTATGAGCGATCCTATAATCATCTGCCGTGATGTCGAAAAATGGTTCGATGACTTCCAAGCCCTAAAAGGGATTGATATGGAAGTACACAAGGGTGAAGTGATTGTGATTTTTGGGCCTTCTGGCTCGGGAAAATCAACATTCATCCGTACGATCAACCGCATCGAAGTTCATCAACGCGGTCAGATCATCGTGGATGGGATGGAACTCACTCACGATGTCCGTAATATCGCTGCCATCCGCAGTGAGATCGGAATGGTTTTTCAGCTGTTTAACCTTTTTCCCCACCTCAGCGTACTGCAGAATATCACCCTCGCCCCTATCTGGGTACGAAAGTGGTCAAAGGCTGAGGCGGAGGAGATTGCCCAACAACTGCTCGAACGAGTCGGCATCCCCGAACAAGCCGATAAATTTCCTGGCCAACTATCCGGTGGGCAGCAACAAAGAGTAGCAATTGCCAGAGCACTCGCCATGCAGCCCAAGATCATGCTCTTCGATGAGCCGACTTCTGCCCTGGATCCCGAGATGATTAAAGAAGTTTTAGATGTCATGATCGAGCTCGCACAGTCGGGTATGACCATGATTGTGATCACCCATGAGATGGGCTTCGCCCGTGCGGTTGCGGACCGGATGTTCTTTTTCGATGAGGGTCTCATCGTCGAATCGGGAACTCCGGATGACATATTTAATAACCCTCAAGAAGACCGCACCAAGCTCTTTCTCTCACAGATACTGACTCACGACTGAGAAAAAGACATCCCTTCAACTCCTGACTAACGCATCAGGGCAGCAAGTTCGCTGCCCTGACTTTTTATTTGTAAAGCTGAATCTGGAGTCAACAAGCTCTGCTTACGGGCTGGAGCGAATCTTCAGGATGTTTCAAGATCCTATCCTTGAAGTCTGCAAGCTCCGCTCCATTGCTAAAACAACTCGCCCTGCGTATGATTCCTCAACGCTCTATTTCGAAAGGTGCTGAAAATGGCAAAAAAGATTTCCATCGACGAGACCTACCTTCAAGACACCCTGATCCAGCTTCTCAACATCCCCAGCCCCACCGGCTACACAGAAGCGGCGATCCAATTCACACAATCAAAACTGGAAGAACTCGGATTGACGAGCGGGCAGACGCCGAAGGGCACTCTGGTCGCGGAGTGGCCGGGAAGAACCAACGACAAGCCCCGCGGGCTCACCGCCCACATTGACACGCTAGGTGCGATGGTGAGCGAGATTAAACAAAATGGTCGTTTAAAACTCTCACAACTCGGAGGTTACGCCTGGAACTCCATCGAAGGCGAAGGCTGCCTCATCCTCACTAGCTCCGGGAGAAGCATACGCGGCTCTGTGCTTCTTACGAAAGCCTCAGGGCACATCCATGGAGAAAAGGTCGGAACCACTCCCCGAGACGGGGATACGATGGAAGTGCGCATCGACGAGCGCAGTCTCACAATGGGGGAAACTGAGGATCTCGGGATAAGCGTGGGCGATTTCGTGGCTTTCGATCCCCGAGTTGAGAGCTCCCCCAGCGGGTTCATACGTTCGCGCCATCTGGACGATAAGGCCGGGATAGCCTGTCTGCTCGCCGCCGCCCAGGCGATGATCGGCGCAGATAAAAAACCATCCCAACGCACAATACTCCATATCAGCAATTATGAAGAAGTAGGCCATGGGGCTGCGGCCGGCTTGCCCGGCGACCTTTTCGAGCTTGTCGCCATCGATATGGCGCCCGTAGGCGAGGGTCAGACATCGGATGAGTTCCACGTAACGATCTGTGCGAAGGATAAAGGTGGACCCTATCACCATAAGCTCACACGCCGACTTGAAGAACTCGCCCGATCGGCTGAGATTCCCTACAAAATCGACGTGTACCCATTCTACGGGTCGGACGGCGAGGCATATTGGCGAGCCGGCGGAGATGTACGGGTAGCTTTGCTGGGTCCCGGGATCGACGCCTCGCACAGTTACGAACGCACCCATGTCGACTCTCTCCGGGCAACAACACAACTCATCATCGCCTACCTCCAATCCCCGTGAGTCCTTCTAGCTTGGGGGCAGATCCATATTCACGGCCGGGGATTGAATTTCTGAGAGGCGCACGCGATCAACTTCCTATCCTCCTGGGCGTCGTTCCCTTCGGGGTCATCTTCGGCGCTTTAGCAGTTTCAGCCGGCATCCCCGTGCTTGAGGCGCAAAGTTTCTCGCTCTTCATCTTCGCCGGAAGTGCCCAATTTATCGCCGTCAGTCTTATCGCCGGAGCCGCCTCACCCTTCCTCATAATCCTGACCATCCTCGTGGTCAACTTACGCCACTTGCTCTACAGCGCTGCATTAGCGCCCCACGTTTATCACCTCTCAAACCTTTGGAAGATCTCGCTCTCCTGGCTCCTCACGGACGAGGCGTATGTTGTAGCCTCCGCTCGTTATCGCAAAGGCAGCCCCGAGTTCGCACATTGGTATTTCCTGGGGACGGGTCTTACGCTCTGGGCTGCATGGCAGTTGAGTACATTCCTCGGCATCGCCCTTGGCGCGTTGATCCCTCCCGGGATAGGGCTTGACTTCGCACTTCCACTCACCTTCATGGCCTTGATCCTGCCCACATTGACCGATCGACCTGCGTGGGCCGCTGCCTGCGCAGCGGGTTCCTTTTCGCTTCTTCTCGCCAATCTCCCATTTAAGCTAGGCTTGCTCATCCCCGCAGTCCTCGGCATTGGTGTCGGGCTTGTAGTGGAAATACGAGCGGCAAGAGCAGGACACGCGAACGGAAATACAGCATGAGCCGATCGGAGCTCTGGATTATCATCCTCGGCGGGATGGCCGTGACCTACCTGATC
>DAOWMX010000297.1 GCA_030642885.1 Anaerolineales bacterium
CAGGATCTCGCCACTCGCAGGATCGACCACATCCCCGACCGCGTTGACGGCGACCAATGCGCCCACAACCGCACCCCCGCCCAAATCTCTGCTCGCGCTCCCGATTCCAGACTTCATTGCGCCGGCCTTACCTAGGATCTTCCCCACCGTCGCACCCATCCCAGCGCCAGCGTTCCCCTCCTGCGGAGGATCCGTTGATGCGTTCTCACAAGCCGTGTAGCCCATCGCTGCGTCCGGTCGCACATCCGCCCGGCCAATTTCTAAGTCGAAGAGAACCGCCGCCGGCACGATGGGAACCTTCGCTACATGCACATCGAAGCCCACACCCTGTTCTTCGAGGAAACGCATTACACCCGTCGCCGCATCGAGACCAAACGCCGAACCACCCGTCAACAAGACCCCGTGCACTTTATTCACCAAGTGCATCGGGCTTAGCAGATCTGTCTCACGCGTCCCGGGTGCTCCTCCTCGCTGATCCACACCGCCTACTGCCCCCTGCGGATAGAGCACAACGGTACACCCAGTAATCGCTTCACCATCCTGCGCGTGCCCCACGCGAATGCCAGGCACATCCGTAATCGAATTGTGCAGCGCCATAGCGCTCTACTCCTTACCCTGCAATCTCGAGTTCACCCCAGCTTATAACCGAATTTACGCAGAAGCGCGATGCGCTCGGCGGCATCATCCTCGGTTTCAACGCCCTTGGGCGCCTCGCCGTCGATCACGCCAAGCACGCCCCTACCCTGATCGGTCTTTGCCAATACCACCTCGACCGGATTCGCGGTTGCACAAAAAACGCGACAAACTTCCGGAACCATCTTCACGGCGTTCAGAACATTGACCGGGAATGCATTCGCCATAAAGATGAGAAACGTATGCCCGGCGGCGATGGTCAGCGCGTTGGCCTTCGCTAAAGCGATCATCTCTTTCGATGTGCCGCTCGTCCGTACCAGCGCGGGGCCGGAGGCTTCACAGAAAGCCAGTCCAAATTCAATCCCCGGCACCGCTCCGACAAGCGCCTCATGAATATCTTCCACAGTCTTGATGAAGTGCGCTTGGCCGAAGATGACATTTACTTCAGCCGGTTTTTCAATCTTCACCGTGAGCAATTCCAATAGGAGACCTCCTGTACTTGGCGACCGAAGTCGTTTGTGAAAGCCCGCTTGGCTCAACCGACTACTCGTCTCGTGAACAACCCCATTGTAGCCCAAAAACTCTACCGCTCGAGCACCTGATCATTTCATAGACCGATCTGACCCCTCAGTTCTTGGGAAGGGTACAACGGTTTGTTAATATTAAGAAAGCATGACCATTATTGCTCAGCCATGATTCCACTAATCAAGATTCAACTCCGTAATTTCTAGTAAACTACACCTGGTGAAAAGATGCCGCGCTAGAAATCGGATGGGGGCTCGTGGAAGCGCACGATGCTCTTGTCACGATCCCAGGTGGTTTGGAAGCTAACCACTTCAAACCAGGTCTTGCCCGGCTTCAAAGGCACCGGCGCTCCCTCTCCGTCATAGATCATCAACTTGCCGTTTCGTGTTGACCATTTGACCTCGTAGACCTGACCATCGCGGTAGAGCAAACCGAACTGATCCCATACGTAGGAGAGGTTGATTTGAACGACTGTTGGTGATAGATACGAATGCTTCGCCCACAACACAACCACGTTCTCAAACCCTAACTGCTCTCCTGTCAATTTGTCGATCGTCGGATAGAGTTCTCCACTGCCATCTGCATGATCTTGCGATCGCAGGTATGTTCGGCTCCCGGGATCGTATTCCCATCCATTCTGGTTGAGGTAGTTGTAAATGATGCGTACGAACTCGGCCGACTCCCCGCCCTCGGGTGCGGCTTGGTCAAACACCAACGATTCATACTTCAGTGGATCGACCGGGTTGCCGCTCGCAAGCTGGCCAAGCGCACCCGCCCCAACACCGGTACTATTCACGCTTTCGTCGCCCGACCCAAACACCGAAACCTGATTGGATAGCTGTGAAAGCACTTCCGGAGAGGCTCCAGCGGTGATCAGGAGCGCGTGTGGGTATTGATTTTTAATGTCCTCAAAAGCCACCCGCCCAGAACGGACAGGGCCGATCGCAAAGTTATCGTCATTGCCCGCCGCGAGCCGATTGGCGAGAATCTCCTGGATGTGCTCCGCATAGTCGCCATAATAAACCGCAACATAGCGATTCATACCGAACCCGATGAACGTGGAGTACACATGTGATGCGAATGATAGCCCCGCCTGTGGCCTCGCCGTTGGCGGGAAATTTGAAATCGAAATGAGCAGGGGTCGCCGCTGGAGAACGTCCGGGTTCTCCACAGGCAAACCCGTCATTGGATTTATCGGCTGTTCGTGTTCAGGTTCGATGGTTTGAGTGGGCTGTACCTCATCCTCAGTCGCTTCTGTTGGCGGCTCTGCTATTTCTTCTTCAATAAGCTCGGGGACCACCGTAGGCGGCTGTGATATCACCGTCGGAGCTGCAATCACAACTTCCTCCACCAGCCCTTCCAGCTGAGCGGATTCCGCATTATTGCTACTTGAAAGCGGGATACTGCACGCAGGCAGCAGAAAAACAAATAGGATTAGAAAGATGGTTCTTTTAAATCGGACAGTTAATAGCATTTAAATCTCCTCAAGAAAACATTAGAAGTGGTCCTATTAATCTAACACTTACCCATCTCCACGACCATCCCACCGATGGGTCAGAGGACTTAAATCCTATGGTTTATATTTTGGGATTTTAACCTGGGAAATCGAGCGGTTTCACGCAGTCCGATGCAGGTGGGTCTTATTTAAGAGCGGCGAGAAAATACTACTGGTCGGTCTCGCTGAGCTTCTTTGCGGATAGTTTCAGCGTCGAACGTCCGACGGCGCCGGGCCCAGCTTGGGCTTGCTCCACCATCCATGTAAACGCGAGTGTGTAGTGACGCTTGATCACCTCACGCACCGTCCAGTCGACTGCTTTACGGATGTACTTCTCTCCATCCTCCAGGAGA
>DAOWMX010000118.1 GCA_030642885.1 Anaerolineales bacterium
TCAACCTTGATGGGAAAGGCGGCGAGCCGGCGTCGGAATGTATTGAAATGCTGCTGTGCCAACACGGTCGTCGGAACGAGCATAGCCGTTTGTTTGCCGTGCATCACCGCTTTGAATGCCGCACGCAAAGCGACTTCCGTTTTTCCATAGCCTACATCACCACAAATCAAGCGGTCCATCGGTTTGGATCTTTCCATGTCGTTTTTTATTGCTTCGAGTGCTTGGATTTGATCCTCTGTTTCCTGGTGAGCGAAGGACGCTTCCAGTTCCTTTTGCCATGCCGTATCGGGGGGAAATGCCGTTCCGAGCACCGTTTGTCTTTCTGCGTAGAGTTCGAGAAGTTCGCGGGCGATTTGCTCGACCGCTTCTCTTGCTTTCCCCTTCGAGCGAGCCCACTCAGAGGAGCCGAGGCGGGACAAAGATGGGGATGAGCTGTCTGCGCCCACATAGCGAGAGATACGATCGGCTTGATGGACGGGAATGTAAAGTTGGTCGCCATCGGCGTACTCGATGAGGAGGAACTCTCGCTGGATTTCATCTAGCCGGCGTTCGACAAGCCCTATGAATCTCCCGATTCCGTAGTCGATGTGCACGACATAATTGCCATGCTGAAGATCGGCGAAAGACGCCTCGGGAGCCGATGGTCGTGCGAGCGAGCGCCGGCGAGGTCGAGGTCGCGCCCAGCCAAATAACTCTGCATCCGAAAGTAGATGGAGGCGGTCACCTTGTGCCAGGTCTTGTATCCAGCCACCGGAAAGTGGTCCCTGGATGAAGATTATCTCGCCGGAGGGAAGTTCTCCTGATAGCTCTTGCCTGACTTCAGCGGCGTTATCGTATTCGCTCCACAACTCGCAAAGACGCTGCGCCTGCTGGCTGACGATGACGACCGTTTCGTGGTCCGTGCGTTTATCGCTGAGGTGCTTCATGATAGGTTCGAGTTGTCCGCCGAAGCGCGGTCCTGGAGTGAAGTAATTCGCTAGCGGAACCTCATGCATGTCTGCAATCCCGGCGTTCATTCCTAGATCCAGTGTGGTGTAGTTCAGAAGGCTCTCTTCGAGATCAGGCAAGGTCAGATAGGGGAGAGGAAAGTCTGAAGAAATCCGCTTCTCTACTATTGCTTCCTCATGCATACTTAGTGCCTGCTGCTCGATATCTGCAACGGCGTTCGTGAAAGCGATCTTATCGTCGAAAACAACCACGGAATTCTTTGGAAGAAAATTAGATATACCGGAGGGGTGTGAATTCATCAGAGGTAAAAACAACTCCAGCGAATCTGTTAGAAAAAGGTCATCTTCGCTGCTAATGCCGGGCAATTGTTTCGGCCAATTCTTATCGAAGTCGCGCGGCAGACCCTCGCGCGCTGGTGTAACCCAAACCCAGGTAATTTTTTTGATCGTCCGCTGAGAGGTTGGGTCGAAGCAGCGGAGAGATTCCACCTCATCACCGAAAAATTCGAGGCGGATGGGAAACTCTTCCGCTGGGGGCCAGAGGTCGAGAATTCCGCCGCGGCGGCTGAACTGTCCGCGCTCGGTCACAATGCTGCTTTGCGCATAGCCATTATTCATGAGAAGGGAGAGAAGCTTATCGAAATGGAAAACCGCACCTTGCTTAACATAACGTGAATTTGCCAGGAAAGTCCGTTTTGAGAGCGTGCGTGTCATCACGGCTCTGGAGGAGGCCAGAAGCATCAGGCTTTGGCCGGGGATTTCTTCTTGTGGGCTGCCGGGTCCTTCGCCTTGAGTCAGGAATGCGAGTGCGGAGGTGCGCTCATTTCTGACGGATTCACTCCAGGGCGACAGTTCATAAAAAAGAGGACTCGGATCTGGAAAGCGGTGAAGTTCTGCGTTTTGCGTCCAATTCGGAATCTCTTCATGAAGTGTGAGCAGGCGGTTCAATCGGGGAATGATATACAGAATAGGCTGCTGAAGATCTTCGTATAAAGCGCTGACCAGCATCGGTCGAACTGCTTTAGGGATCTCCAAAGCTTCGTCAGGAGAGGCTTTTTCCAGAAGCTGATCCAAGAGTCGTTGGTATGTCGATTGCCCCCGAAGAGGAGCTAATAGGGCGGAGAGATTCATTTTTCAGCAGGTTTAGGATTGCAGGAGTTCATCGCCGCATCGATCCCATCGAAGAGTAGCGTATGGATGCAGTCCGCGCTGCGTTGGAGTGTCATTTCTAAAAATTCGGCATCCTCGGCTCGGAAATCTTGAAGTACGAATGCAGCAGGATCCATCTTCCCAGACGGTCGACCGATGCCGATGCGCATGCGTGGGATTTGATTTGATTGCATTGCGGTGATGAGGGAAGCCATGCCCTTGTGACCGCCGGAGCCGCCCTCAGGGCGAATGCGAACGGTCCCGAGCGGTAAGTCGAGATCGTCGTAGATCACGATTAGATTTGAAGGTGGGATGCGATAATAGCGGGCTAGTGAATCGACCGACCGGCCGACAAGGTTCATGAAGGTTTGAGGTTTCACCAGATAGATTTTTTCTCCATCTACGCGTCCGTCAGCGATCAGCGCTTCAGATTGCATGCGTGAAATTGTCAGACCCCATCTGTGCGCAAGATGGTCAATCAGCATAAAGCCGATGTTATGCCGGTTCCGCCGGAATTCTCGGCCCGGATTGCCCAGGCCCGCGAGCAGGTATGGTCCTTCTCGTTCTGACATCCTTCTACCTTCGTTTCTTACGATTAGCATTACGGAGCATCTCTCGCATTTGCAGAACAGCCCATCTCTCCTGCGATCTCCTGCGGATGAATAGGTAAATGCCGAGTGAGAGCAAGACAACCACACCGGCGATTATTCCCCCTTTGAAGGTCCGCAGCACCGTAGATGGGTTTGATCCACCTGGAAGTGGCAGCGGAGTGGGGCGCGGGGTCCGCGTGGGCAGAGTAATCGTGGGTGTTGCCGTGACCCTGTCAGGCTGAGGGGTGGCTGTCTCAATCGCTGTGCTGTTACGAATGCGGAGCCCTTCAACGAAGGACTCGAGGGTGATGTTATTGCTGAGATGAACGCGCAATCGCAGTGTGTAGAAGCCGTCGGTGATACCGGTTGTATCCCAGAGCCCCAATCTACCGTCAGAGACGGGCGTGTGAACGACATCGCCGATCTGGAACCAGGTCCCGGTTGGATTATCTGAGTAGGAGAAGGAGAGATCATACGAAACAAAGGATGGGTGAGAGGCCGACCCCTCGATGGTAACCACGCCGTCGATGGCTTCTCCACCAAGAGGCTCACGTATGTCCGCGTACCCTGGCGCCTGGGCTGCAGCCTGGCTGACGATGCACACAACACCGAGCATCGTGAAGGAGAGAATATTAAGCAGCCGCATGGCCTTCGAAAACCCCATTTCTCCACCTGGAAGAGACCAATCTGCGAGTCTATCATGCCGCCGGTATCGGGTCAAACTGACTGGATTCTCAAGACATCCTGCAAGCATTAAACCTCCCGCAGGTTTCAAACCTGCGGGAGGTGTGAAACCTGCGGGAGGTAGAGAATACCTGCGGGAGGTTGGGTTAATTCCAGATGTAATTGGAGATAGGACCTGGATCTCGGTTTTCGTCGCAGACATCGGCTACAAACTGCTCGTACTCCTTGGGTGATGGGAAATTAGAGCGGATGAAATCATCATCCTTTAAATCCCCGGCTTTCAAGCCGATCCATTCATTATAGTTTGAGTATGGCCAATCTTGAGCATGTGGCACGAGATTTGCTTTCACCGGGTTGAGGTGAATATATCTGCACAGGTGGATCAGGTACTCCTCACGATCTATCCGTACGTGGCGGAAGCGCCCCTCAAAAAGCGGACCCTTGCGCCCCTGTTGACGGTTTACAGCCTGCACGTATGCGTTGAATAAGACATTTATGAATTTCGACAAGCTTTGGTCCGAGTCTTGTCTAAGTAAGAAGTGGTAATGGTTGGGCATAAGGCAGAGTGCGATTATGACAGCACCGTATGGCCGGTGGTAGCGGTCAATGAGGTTCAGGCAGTGCTCGTAGTTAGCGGGGTTGAAGAAAATCAGCCCTTTTCCAACTCCCCGGTTGTAGATATGGTAATAATGGTTGCGTGTGAACACGCTGCTTCGATACGGCATCGATATACCCCCTTCTTAATACCTCCCGCAGGTTTCAAACCTGCGGGAGGTTGGTTGGGTTTAATTTCAAGCGACTTTGTTCATATGTGTGGTCTGTCTGCGTTGGATCAACTCAATCATACACCTTAGTGGGTATTTTTAGGTTGGTGGGCTAGGATGTATGACTTTTCATTGTGCTTCTGTAGGTAGTTTGGCTCTTAATATTTTAACCTCCCGCAGGATAGAAAAACCTGCGGGAGGTAGAGAAAACCTACGGGAGGTTCAGACGAATTCCCCCACGCTTGTGTTTCCATGCGAAAGACTTAATTCGGACAGACGAACGTTGACGGAACGAAGGTGAATCGGGTAGAATTTCACCTGGACGGTTAGGTGAAGTCCCTTTTTTTGTTCAGGCAAAGGTGGAATGATGGCAACAGACGAAAATGCAAGAAGCGACGAAATACAGGCTGAGATCATCCATCTCGATGGCGGGGTGATCCAGAATGTCGAAGCCGATACAGTACGCATTGAACAAGGCGGCGCCAATCAGGTGATTGCCAAGAATGTCGAGTTAAATAAGGGGGGCGCGCTAACAATCCAAGGAGATATTGTAGGCTTGCAGCAGGGAGCAGCATTTATTACACGCAGTGCGGAGAGCACCAGCGAAGAGAGCACAGTGGGCGCTGTTATTTCGGAGCATGCTGTTCTGCAAGACTCAAGAGTTGGCGTCACGATTGCACGAAAAGCAGAGCTGAATAATAGCTCTTCGATCATCCTGCTGGCGCAGGAAGTCGAGGGCAACGTGGAGACAATACTCGACACTCGCGGTGCACTTCTAGCAGGTCTTGTTTCAGGCATTACTGTGGGTCTCGTATTGTTGGTTGGCAATCTGCTGAGGCGAGATTAAATTATAATATTTGTAAGCCGGTTCACCAGATGGAACGAAGGTAACCTGAGAGGGTGAGAGGCGTTCCGAAGGGAAAAATAATGGAAGCAGTAACTTTAGACGCAAACGAAAGAAAAACGATTGGGAAGCAAGTGAAAGCCTTGCGCAGACAGGGTCTTCTACCGGCCGTGATCTACGGCGTCGGTATTGAACCCCTTCCAATTGAGCTAGACGAAAAAGTGGCATCTCGTGTACTCGCGAACGTAGGTGGGTCTACACTTATCGACTTGAAAATAGGCAAAGATACGCACAAAGTCCTGGTGCGCGAGTTCCAACGTGATGTGATCCGCCGAAATATCTTGCACGTAGATTTCTTGGTGGTAGCCATGGATGTTGTCATCACCGCTGTTGTTCCCGTTGTGTTGGTCGGGGAAGCCCCGGCAATGGAAGAACTTGGCGGCATTATCGTATCCGGGCTTAACGAAATCGAAGTAGAAGCCTTGCCGGAAGATCTGCCGGAACAAGTGACAGCGGATATCGGGGCGCTCGCCTCAATGAATGATGTCATCACGGCAGGTGATCTTGCCTTAGGGGAGAAGGTGACACTGATTACTGATCCTGGCGAAACGATCGCCAATGTTATCGCCCAGATGGCTGAGGAAGTAATCGAAGAGGAAGAACTCGAAGAACTCGAAGAAGGCGAAGAACCAGAAGAAGGCGAAGAAGAAGAAGTGGAAGAATCCTCCGAAGAGGAATAAGCATAAGGCTGTTTACGAGGTACCGGATCGGATATTCAAGGAGCATGGCCTTAGCGCCATGCTCCTTTGTTTTAAACTTATAACTATTGATGATCCATAACCTCCCGCAGTTTTGGAACTCGTGGGAGGTTTACGCAAGGAATGGTTCCTCAATTAGGGAGGAATCCATAGGATTTAGTCTGGAGCGCTTACTTTACTTGAGAAGATCCAATACTTGGAGAAGGTTCCGGGTGATCCTCGCCGTGGCTCCCCAGACCACCTCCCCCTGGTATGGTTTGAAGGCATAAATTGGAAAGTGTGGATCGGAAACAGAATTATCTTCGAAGAGGGTTTCTAGGTGTGCAGGATCCGACAACCACTCGAGGGGAACACCAAATACACTTGCGACTTCTATCGGATTTAACTTCAGCTTGTATGGCCAAGGAATCACGCCAACAACAGGGATAATTTGAAACTGCGTGATGGTGAGCAGCGAGTCGAGTCTGCCAAGTATCTTGACCTCCGCAGGTTCGATGCCAATTTCCTCCTGTGTTTCTCGCAGCGCAGCGCTCTCATAGTTTTCATCATCGGGCTCAATAACCCCGCCCGGAAACGAAACCTGACCACGATGGTCCTCTACTTCATCCGTACGTTTTGTGTACAGAGCGTGCCAGGCGCCATCATGAAGATAGAGAGGGATGAGCACCGCAGCCAGGCGAGCATCCAATTCAGTTTGGACACCGGCTTTTTGTGATAGAAGAATCTGCTGAAGGCGTTTTATGAAATCATCCATAAGTTAATATTTAGACACGTTGGGTCACGTTTCCTCAATAAGCATTCTGCACGTAAAAGTCTTTATAGCGTTGAATCTGATCCGGGAGGATTCGCTCTCCAAACGGATACTATTCCCAGAGTGTTAATAAACTAGCATCAAAAGCGAGGATAAGTCATTTCGTGTGCATCCGCCGGGCAAAAATTAGGTATCCGGTGTGCGCGATCATGCGATCCGTAGGGCGCAGACGTTCTGCAACTGGTTTATAGAAACGCAGCAGGATTTCGGCTACATCGGCCACATCAAAATGCTCACCCTCGATTTTGCTCAGAAAGGCGGAAACCTGGTTGGTTGTAGGCAGGATCGTTCCCAGCACACCTCCATTAGCAAGAGCCTCATGAATTTGAGAGAGATACAATTCCGGTTTCGGTAAATCAAGAAAAACTGCGTCGACATCCTTTTCGGCAATTCCATCGGTGATATCTTGAAGGTTGAAA
>DAOWMX010000339.1 GCA_030642885.1 Anaerolineales bacterium
GAAGAGCGATCTCCTCTCACCTTTGGGGCTGGTCCCAACGATGGGGTTTTTACATGAGGGTCATCTCTCCCTGGTTAAAAGAGCAAGGGCGGAATGTAGTAGCGTCGGTGTGAGTATTTTTGTCAACCCCACCCAATTCGGTGAAGGGGAAGACCTTGAAGCCTACCCTCGAGACCTGCCGCGGGATCTTCGGATGTTGGAGGAGGAGGGGGTGGACCTGGTCTGGGCGCCGACGATCGAGGATGTTTATCCTGCCGAGTCGCAGACATGGGTTATCGTCGAGAAGTTAACCAAGCCATTAGAAGGCAGGCAGCGGCCAGGTCACTTTCGTGGGGTCACGACAGTCGTGGCTAAATTAATCATCGCCTTCCAGCCGGATCGAGCCTATTTCGGACAGAAGGATGCTCAACAAGCGCTCATCATCCGGCGCATGGTCAAGGACTTGCTGCTACCGATTGAGATCGTGGTTTGCCCGATTGTGCGCGAAGAGGATGGTCTGGCGATGTCCAGCCGGAATGCGTATCTGAACCCAGAACAGCGAAGGGCGGCAGTCGTTCTGCACCACGCGCTCATGGACGCGGCCGAGCGATTCAAAAATGGGGAAAGGGATGCCGAAGTTCTGCGCGGGAGTATGCTTGCCGTTATTCAAGATGAGCCGCTGGCGCGTACCCAGTATGTCTCCGTCGCGGACCCGGATACGCTCGAAGAAATGCAGGGAGAGATTCAGAATGCGTTGATCTCAATGGCCGTTTATATTGGGGAAACGCGCTTGATCGACAATGTGATGCTGGGGGTCGACTAAAGCTTTGACCTGATTCATTCTATACTCGTGAAGCTGCAGTCCCGAGTAAGCTTGAGTGGCGAGATTGAAACACCATTATTGGTCCAAGGATTGACACCGTCGCAGAGTGAGAGGATGTATAAATGTTGCTGGCAATAGATATAGGGAATACCAATATCACGCTGGGCTTATACCGGGATTCCGAGCTCTTACGAGCGTGGCGGCTGGCGACCAGGCATGATCGGATGCCAGACGAATACGGGCTGCAGATGCTTGGTTTGCTGGAGCATGGGGGTTGGAATGGCGCTGATCTGCAAGCGATTGCATTGGCCTCTGTTGTCCCGCCGCTCACGAGTAATTTCCAACAAGCGTGCCGGAGTTATCTGGACATTGATCCCTTCGTTGTTGATGCAGGCGTAAAGACTGGCCTGAAGATTCGTTATGAAGATCCCAAGCATGCGCTTGGAGCTGATCGAGTTGTAGACGCGGTTGCGGTGCTTCATTTCCATGGCGGTCCTGCCTGTGTCGTGGATTTCGGCACGGCGACCACGTTCGACGCCATCTCCGCTGATGGGGAATACCTGGGTGGCGCGATCGCGCCCGGGATGGGCATCGCCGCAGATGCTTTGTTCCAACAGACGTCCAAGCTGCCGCGAGTCGATATCAGCCGGCCGCCATCCGTCATCGGGCAAAACACGGTGCGCGCTATCCAATCCGGGCTCCTGTATGGCTATGTCGGCCTGGTGGAAGGGATGGTCGAACGCTTTCGGGCAGAATTGGGGCAAGAGATGAAGGTCATTGGGACCGGTGGATTAGCGCCGATCATCGCTGAGGAGACGAAAGCGATTGAAATCCTAGCCCCCTGGTTGACACTTGATGGGTTACGACTCGTCTGGGAAATGAATCGCTAAGTTCACGCGAATATAACGTTAGCTGTACAAACAATGGGAGGATCGATAAATGTCAGAAAATTACGCAATGATTTCATACTGTGGTTTGTATTGTGGCGAATGCCCCAATCACACTGGTAAGATTGCTGATTTGGCAAGAGATCTAAGAAAGGAGTTGCGAAGCGTAAGGTTTGATAAGACAGCAGAGGTCCTCTCTGAAATGTCTTTTTTTAGTATGTTTAATGATTATGAACAATGTTATGGTGTTCTTGGAGGCATGGTAAA
>DAOWMX010000259.1 GCA_030642885.1 Anaerolineales bacterium
ACTTCGCAGGACAGGCGTCGCCCTATCGGGCTCCTCGCAACGACAAGCAGAGGCAACCTCCCATTCAATTCTTCATTACCCGTATGGTGATATATGTATGGCATTATGCTTATCCACTTTTATGCGTAAACTATATGTCTATACGCATTTTACTGGGTCTAATTTTCCTTGCCAGGAGCTCGCTCAGGCCGAAAACCAGAGCTTCCCCACATCTTCGAACTCGGGGGCATCACAATCGAAGGGACGGTCTTCCACACGAATCCCTTCCCCCTCCTCAACGCTCCCGATAACCCACACAGGAACTGCCTTCGAGACCGCCAGCTCGAGAAACACCCCCAGATTCTTCTCCGGCACGGCGATCAACAACCCCCCAGATGTTTGTGCATCGAATAAGAGCAGCTGATTGTATTCATCGATTGTTTCCGCAAACTGCACCCGATCGCTTAAATACATTTTGTTTTCTGCGCTGCCACCGGGGAAGTTGCCAGCTTCAGCATACTTTCTCGCACCGTCCAGGAAAGGGATGGAAGGAAGATGTAACCGCATTCCCACGCCGGAAGCATCCGCCATTTCCATCGCATGCCCCAACAAGCTGAAACCTGTCACATCCGTGGCCGATTTTACGCTGGATGCCTGAGCAAGGGCTAAAACCTTGTCATTCAAACGCTGCATCCAGGCTACGGCCTGGACAATATCCTTCTCCTGAGCTGTGCCGTTCTTCAGCGCGGTCGTCGTCACACCCGTCCCTAACGGCTTCGTCAGAACGAGGATATCACCCACCTCGGCTCCCGCCTTGGTGAGCAATTTGTCAGTCTCGATCAACCCTACCCCAACAAGACCATATTTCGGCTCATCATCCTGGATGGTATGCCCTCCAGCAATCACGGCACCTGCTTCTCGGACCTTTTCTGCACCGCCGCGAAATATCTCTGAGACGACTTCTGTCGACAGGGACCCGGGCATCGCGGCGACGTTTAACGTCAGGATTGGATATGCGCCCATGGCATATAAATCGGATAGAGCGTTTGCCGCAGCGATTGCTCCAAATTCGTACGGGCCATCGACGACAGGCGTGAAGAAATCGATCGTTACCACCAGCGAACGCTTATCGTCCAAGCGCCAGACTGCCGCATCATCCGGGGAACTTAAGCCCACCAGAAGATCCGGGAAATCATCCGTGTGAAAGATATCCTGCAGAGGGCGCAGAACCTGCGCCAGCGCTTCAGCGCCTAGTTTCGACGCTCAACCTGCGCACGAAGATAGGCTCGTCAACCGAATTTGACGTCCAGAGACACTTCGAGGTTGTCCAGCATTCTCATCCACAAATTCGCTCCTGTGAGAATCCGATGGGTGCTGATTGTTAGAAGTAAACCTTATTCCTGATGCGCTGAGCTTTCTGGCAGCGGATCGCCGATCTCCTTAGGAGATGGTTTCACAAAGAAAGCTGAAACCATAAAAGCAAAGCCGATAGCCGCCAAGATCCCCGCTTGAATCATGATCTCTTGGGTTACCTGACGGAATAGTGCGTTACCTAGATCCACTCCGATGGCTAATATTTCCGGCGACACACCTGTCGGCACTGCTGCACCCATAAGCTGTGGAACGACCCACCCGAGGATCGGGAGCGACAGCGCGCTGAGGATCAGACTTATAAGCCCCGTCAACAGGAATGGCACACCCCACCACAATAGCCATTCGCGAATAGAACGAACCGCAAAGACCGTCATAAGAAACAAAAACACGATCGGGATTAGAAATCCAAAACGCAGGTAACTGCTGGCGATAAAGAAGGATTGGACCGGATCATCCCCAAATTCCGTAATATCCGTTGAACCTGGCACATCCGAGAATGGATGCTCGAACGCCATCTCATCCGGGATAGCGGATGCGGCGGATTGAATTGCCACCCGCATCAGAGGTTCGACGACATCCATGAGAATTTCGGGGGGATTACAGAGCAGAAACTCGTCCATCTCGCCCCCAAAAAGCTGAGCCGCTCCAAGTCGCAGGATTTGTTCAGCCGTACAGGGAGGTTGTTTTTCCAATAAGGCGAGCACTGCTTGATAACCGACCGGTCCTTCAAACTTCGTTTTTAATTCTACAAGAGAGATGGAGATCGGGTCAGGAGAAGCATCTGAATTCAGATTGTCGAATACCTGATCCAGGACGCTCTCAGCCGTCGTTTGCAGCCACTCAGGCTCCAGTAAAGTGGCAATCAAGTACTCCCAATCATCGTCCGACAAGATGCGTAAGTAAGCTGGCGGTCCTGAATCACCCTCGCATTGGTCAGGGGAGTCAATGCAGGGGTCGGACGTTATTCCGTGCTGTATTTGCTGTACAACAAATCCCGGCAGGCGCGCATAAATGTCTTCTTCGATGAGCGCTATCTTATACGCATCTGAATTCATCAACGTCGCATCCAGATTGTATAGAAGCAGCATTATCGAAGTGCTGATAATGAAGAGTAGTGCGAATACTCCGGCTATTAATCGACCACATGTCCGCATCATCCTGCTCTCCTTTAACGTAACAACCTGTCCGATCAAATCCTCATGTTAGATTCATAGATAATTATCAGAGATCGAGTTGGGTACCGATGCCCCGGTCGATGGCTCTGCGGTAGATCTCCGGCGCTACGGCCATATCATCGATCGCAAGCCCAAGATTGATCGCAAGGATTCGCTCAAGTTTGTTCTCACGTCCCACTTTTTTCCCGACGACGATTTCGCCGAGGTCGGCGTAGGGTCTGGGAGTCTGCTTGAAGTACCCCTCAGATGCGTAATACTCGAACTGTGAATGGTCATCTGTGCTTATCTTGTCCATCTCGGCCATCGCTTGCGGATGCCAGTAGCTATCGAAATCTACGGCGCTCCCAAAACCGCCCGGTTTCAACCAACCCTTCAAAATCGTCGGACTTGGGTCCTTGAGAATCGGCCCGGATGTGACGACGAGATCTGCATCCACAACGGCTTCTTCGGGCGCATTCACGCCTACGATTTCCATCCCAAGCCTTACAGACATCTCCTGCACGTAACGATTTTGAACATCCTTGTTGATGTCATAAGCATAGACAAGTTTAATATCGAAGACCGCAGCCAGAGCTTCCAGGTTGGTGCGCCCTTGAACGCCGCAGGCCAGAATTCCGGCGACTTCGCTTTCCGGTCGCGCCAGATACTTCGCCGCAAGGGCTGTTGCCGCTCCGGTGCGATAAGCGGTAATCCACACGCAATCCATCACAGCGTAGGGGATGCCTGTCTCAACATCGTTTAAAACCAGGAGCCCGGTGATATAGGGTAACCCACGTTTTTGATTCTGCGGATATCCGCTTACCCATTTGATCCCCGCCGACTGAAGCGAGGGAATGTAAGCCGGCATAGCATGAATGAAGGCATCCTGCTGGGTGTGGATCCCCGGCTTCGGAGGCATTTCTACTTTGCCCTCGCCCTTCTCATGAAACGCCTTTCCAAGAAGATCGATAATTGTGCTCACATCTAAATCAACGCTCTCGACATCTGCTCTTGAGAGATAGAGAAGCCTTTTCGTATCCATGTTTATTCCCTTCCTACCTGCTGCCGATTGCAGCCAATATTAGAGATGTCTTGAACGACGTCGATCATCATCCGGCCGAGCGTTTCAGAGCGAAAGGAGGGGTTTGCCACGCTGATCCTC
>DAOWMX010000070.1 GCA_030642885.1 Anaerolineales bacterium
ACGATAGACCTTCTCTGTCGATCCATCTTGGACCTCGGGGGGGATGTAGTATCCCTGACGGTCCCATTTCTGATAACGGGTCGATTTTTCGGTGTAGGAAGCCAGGCGGTTTGACTCAATACACTCGATCGCCAAACGGGACACGTTCTCGAGGGCCAGATGCAAGACGGCATGTTCAGCGACCGAGGCGTGTCCATACCCGACCACCCATCGCTCATGAAACTCTGCGGATCTCTCATCGGTCAGTTCAGCTGCGATTTCACGAAAGGAAAGCGATGACCTGGATGTTTTAGCAAAGGCCACCGCGATTGTCTCTGGATTGAGCTCCTCTGGACGCAGCAGGTAAATCTCCCGCTTGAAGGTCTCAGGCATCCTGTCCATCCACGTCTTGCTTCAGAATCACACGCGCCCGCTGAATGTCTCGCCCAATGCGAGAAAGAAGCAGTTCCGTATTCGAGAAACGTCGTTCATCACGAAGGCGAGTGATAAATTCAAGGCGCAATTCCTTTCCGTAGAGATCCGCGTTGAAATCCAGCAGATGAGCTTCAACAATCGCCTGTTCGAGTTTGTCTTCGAAGGTCGGTCTAACACCGATGTTCGTCACCGCCTTATAGCGCTGCCCATCGAACTCTGCCCAACAGGCATACACACCTGAGCGTGGGTATGCCCTTCCTTCCCAGATTTCCAGATTCGCCGTGGGAATCCCCAGCGCTCGCCCGCGGCCTGAACCCGGAACCACTTTACCCGGAACCACGAATGACCGGCCGAGGTATTTAGCGGTTCGAGCAACAGCCCCGGAGCGTAGTGCCTCACGCACCCGCGTTGAGCTTACAACCTCACCGCCAAGAAGGACCGGGGGAATAACATGCAGCGTAAATCCGCGCTCTAAACCAGCGGCGGCGAGGAAGTGGCGATTCCCCTCGCGCTTATACCCCAGCGCGAAATCTTCACCAATCCACAGACTTTTTAACCCCAGGCGTGCCTTTAATCGGTCGAGGAAGATCCCTGCTGGGATCTCGGCCATACTCCGGTCGAATTGCTGCGTGATGACATAGTCCACGCCCAATTCACCAAGCAATTCAGCTTTCTCCTCAGGTGTGTTGATATAAAACGCGGGTGTTCTGCCGCGTAGAAATACAGAGGGGTGAGGGAAGAAAGTAAGGACGACTGCCGGACGATTCTCCCGATGTGCGTATTCGACGAGCGCCTTGATCAACGCCTGATGTCCTAGATGAACCCCATCGAAAGATCCAATCGTAAGATCGCTTTGTTCCAATTGAACGGTGAAAAAGTCTCGCAGATGCTGCATAGGCGATTTCAGCGGTTGAAGACTTTCTTTGGATGCCATTTTGCGCCGTCCTCGACAGCCTCAAGGATGGCAACTAGATCGCCATCAGGCCCGATTGCAATCGCCATTCCAGAGGCGGGTCCGTCTGCAGGAATGAGTCGGCCGAATATCACATCTTCGTGATTTTTTCCCTCAACACTGATTCTTGGAAAATCAGGTAGGGCGTCAACGGCGGGCCGCAAATATTCGTCCCACGTACCGTCCATAAATCCCAGCTCTAATTTTTTAAGCGAGACGCATTGTTCGATTGTGAAATGACCCGATTTCGTCCTCCGCAGGTTTGCCAAATGGGCGCCAGTCCCCAATTTCTCTCCAATGTCATGCGCGAGCGAACGGATGTACGTTCCGGCCGAACACTCGATTTCTAAAACCAAATCTGGCGGGCGGTACTCTACAAGAGCCATTTTATAGATTGTTACATCTCTTGAATCAAGTTCGAACTCCTCCCCCGCGCGCGCCATTTCATAGGCTTTTTTACCCTTGACCTTTATCGCGCTGTACGGTGGCGGTATTTGCTCGATCATGCCCGAAAACTCGGGGATTACGGCATGGATATCTTCTTCGGTTGGCACCGCTCCAGTGAGGTGAATGACATCCCCCTCTGCGTCGTAGGTTTTTGTGCTCGCGCCGAAGCGAATCACGGCTTCATAGCGTTTTGAAGCCGTACTGAGATATTCACTCAATCGGGTTGCCGATCCCAGGCAGAGGACGAGAACACCCGACGCTCGAGGGTCGAGCGTTCCAGCATGACCCACCTTGCGCACCCCTGTCTCCTTGCGAACAATACTGACGACCTTATGCGAGGTCGGGCCGGTAGGTTTATCGACGAGGATGAGACCAAAGCGATTCATGCAGATTCCTCCGGAGAAGGTGAGATGATCCCCCGAGTCGCGGTCAGGACACGCTCCTGAACCTCCTGCATATCTCCTTCGATTGTGGCACCGGCAGCCTGTTCATGACCGCCTCCCCCGAAGGAGAATGCGATCGCGGCCACATCCACCCCCGGTCGCGATCGCCAACTGACTTTCACCTTACCATCGATTTGTTCAATGAAGATCATGACCACTTGAATCCCCTCGACCGTCGCAAGAAGATTCACCAAATCGGCATCGTCGGATCCTGGGTATCCCACGGCTTTTCGGTCTTCAATAGTGAGGCTCGTCCACAAGATACCATTCTCCATCTCAAGTCGCCTCAAACCCATGCCCCAGTATTGAATGCTCACAAAACTACGTTGATTGAGCGTTCGCGCATAAATCTCCGCCATAGGGGCTCCCAGGCTGAGAAGTTCTGAAGCAATCTCCAGCGTTCTCGGTGTGACGCTATCCGTGCGAAAACCTATCGTATCTGTGATCAAACCAGTCATAAGATTAGCAGCGACATCAGTGTCGATTTCCAAACCAAGCTGCGGGATGACGTCGAAGAGAATTTCTGTCGTGGCGGGGGCTTTGTGGTTAACTATGTTGATTACAGCGTAATCAGTATTCGTTGGATGATGATCGATATTAATATCAGGTTGTCTCGGCAGGTTCTCCATGGGAAAACCTGTCCGCTGGATATCCGCGGCGTCTACTAAGATTAATAAATCACCATCGGCAGGGATTTTCGAAGTCACCTTATCTGCGCCTGGCAGGAAGCGGAAGCGAGACGGCACACCTTCCAAAAGAACCGCGGCGACATTTTTCCCGGCTCGTTCCAGGCTCAGGGTTAGAGCAAGTAGCGAGCCTATAGCATCCCCATCAGGCCGTTCGTGAGAGAGAATAATGACCTGCTCTGCGGCGTTAAGGGCTGCCTTAGCCTTCTCAATCGTCGTTTCCGCCACTCACATCTCCTGCTTTTTCACCGCGTTCCTCTTGCAGGCTGTCTAACAGTTCTTCAATGCGCGCTCCACGTTCGTGAGACGCATCCCAACGGAAGCGAAGTTGGGGGAAGCTTCGCAATTGAATACGTGCTGCCAGTTGGCTGCGTAAATATCCTTGCGCCCCTTCCAATCCCGCGAGAACCTCATCCATCCGCGCATCGTCTCCACTGGCGACTACATATATCTGTGCATAGGCCAGCTCCCGATCCACATCCACTTCCGTGATCGTGACCATAGCCAGGCGTGGGTCAGCAACATTCCGCATGAGGATGTCGGCCAATTCCTCTTGTATACGTTCTGCAACTTTACGGGCGCGCGCCTTAGTCGCCATCGCTCAACCTCACGTAATGGGAACGGTCTCTTCAGTAAAACATTCGAGAATATCGCCCTCTTTGAAGGACTCGAAACCCTTCAAGCCAATACCGCATTCGAAGCCGTTACGAATCTCCCGAACGTCGTCCTTTTCATGTCTGAGAGAGGAGATAGGGCCATTGAAAAGCTCCTCATCCTCGCGCAGAACCAACATACGCCCACTGCGTTGAATTTCCCCTTCTGTGACAATGCAGCCGGCGATATTACCTAGCTTGGGTATTCGGAAAACCGCACGCACGCGCGCTTTACCAAGCACAATCCTGCGCGTCTCAGGCTCCAACATACCCTTGAGCGCCAGTTCAATGTCCTCTGTAAGGCGATAGATAATATCGTATACGCGGATATCCACATCTTCTATATCGGCACAATTCTTTGCGACTTGATCTGCGGTTACGTTAAACCCGATGACGATTCCTTGTGATGCCGCGGCGAGCATTACATCGTTTTCGCTGATGTTACCAGTGCCAGCATGCAGGATATTCACTTTAATTTCGCCTGCGCTAAGTTTTTCAAGTGAATTAACGATTGGTTCAAGAGACCCCTGAACATCGGCCTTGACGACAAGCCGTAGCTCCTTAACCTCTCCTGCCTTATACGCCGCGAAGAGCTGCTCAAGGGATTGCGCTTTTGAAGTCCCGCGGGAGCGCTCTTGCTGCTCAAGCTTTCGCTTCTCTACAATGATGCGCGCCTCGCGCTCACTCTCAACGACGGTGAAGAGTTCTCCAGCGGGAGGTACATCTGAGAGTCCCATGACGGATACAGGTTGCGATGGTCTGGCTACTTTGATCGGCTTGCCCTGGAAATCGAACATCGCCCGGATTTTGCCGCAGGATGTACCCACCAAGATGGCATCTCCAATGCGCAGGGTTCCATTTTGAACCAGGAACGTTGCTACGACGCCCTTGGCTTTATCCAGCTCGGCTTCAATCACCGTTCCGATGACTTTCCCTGAGGGGTTGGCTTTAATTTCCGTGGAGTCAGCAACGAGATTGATCGCTTCAAGCAGGTCTTCCAGCCCGTCCTTTTCCTTGGCAGAAACGGGAACAACCATCGTATCGCCTTCCCAATCATCTGGAATAAGTCCGATGTCAGATAACTGCTGTTTGACCTTATCCGGATTGGAGTTGGGGCGATCGATTTTATTAAGGGCGACGATGATCGGAACACGAGCAGCTTGTATATGCGCCAGCGCTTCACGCGTCTGAGGCATTACGCCATCATCCGCGGCGACAACCAACACAGCGATGTCAGCCCCCTTAGCTCCGCGCGCGCGCATAGCCGTGAAAGCGGCATGCCCGGGTGTGTCCAGGAAGGTGATTAGCTGCCCATTATGTTCAACTTGATAGGCAGAGATGCGCTGGGTGATGCCTCCAGCTTCCCCCTCGGCGACATTCGTCATACGAATGGCATCCAGCAGTGTAGTCTTGCCGTGGTCAACGTGCCCCAAAACGGTTACAACCGGCGGTCGGTCCTTTAACGTTTTTGGATCTTCCTCTTCGATCAATTGTCGCCAGAGCGGGATCTCGCCCGCTTGTTCAAGCTCGTCTTCAACTGCGGCAAGTTGTTCCGCTTCAAAACCGAACTCAGCGATCACGATCGCCGCCGTATCGAAATCTACTTGTTGGTTGATATTCGCCATCACACCATTCGCCATCAACTGCTTGATGACTTCGATCGGGCTGACATCAATCATTTCAGCCAGTTCACGCACTGTAACTGTTGATGGGATTTCTACGATCTTTGCGCCATTCTCGCTCATATAGCACCTCCGGGTCGAGCACTCCGGTAACACCGAGCGAGTTGGCCGGGGGAATTACAGATGTTTCGGTGGTTCGGCCATTCCGTGCTCGGCGCGGACAGCGAAAGCTCTCGCTTCAGCCATTCTGCTCGTCTGTTAAACTATTCATGTACGCTTCTAACTCCTGGTGAGCCTCTTCCGTCAATTCTACTTTCAGCGATCGACTTAAGGATCCTTGCAGAGCCTTCTCCCAGCATGCTCGCAGATCATGCACGTAGGCTCCTCGCCCGGGAGCTTTTCCTGTCAGGTCGATTCTTACACCATCTTGCCCGTGCACAACACGTATCAAGGACCTTTTCGCTAAGATCTGGCGGCAGCCAACACACGTGCGTTGGGGTTCATGCCTTCGTCGCCGTGATCTACGTGGTGACATTCATCGACCGTCGCATTGCCCACCTGAAATCAATAGTGGTCTAATAATCCCCTTTATCCCATGCATCCTCGTCGCGCTTCCTGCGCCTGCGCACGACTACCTCACCAAGATCCGGATCAAATTCCATAATCCGTGATTGTTCCTTGCGGCGCTGCTTGCTTTCGTCGGAGACCTCCGTGAACTCTTCCTCGCTTAGCTCGGGGACTTTAATCGACTCCCCGAGTTTCTCGGCCAACTCTTCGACGGCATCCACGGTGCCCTCTTCCACTTCCGCTTCAGCCTCATCCTCGATAACTGGAGCTTCAGCTTCTGTGGTGATGTCCACTTCGACAGCCTCTTCGGTTTCAAGAACAGCTGCGGGCTCTCCTTCAACGTCCTCTGCAACTACTTCTTCTTCAGCGACATCTTCAATCTCTACAACCGGCTCGGGGTATGCGTAAGAATTGAGGGTTTCATCGATCTCTATCATCGCCTTTGGTCCGATGCCCGGCAATCCTAAGATGGCATCTGCGTCCATCCCCAATTTCTGTAGTACCTGCCCTGCGGTCTTGTAGCCTGCCTCGATGAGCAGATTTTGCACTCGTGTCGATAGTTCAACCTCAGTGAGTTCAACTTCGAAGGCTGTTTCAGGGAATGAAGCTCGCACTTCAGCTAGCTTATCGAGTTCAAGTTGCCTGCGGGCATCCCGGCGCGACTCGATCTCGCTCTGTACTCTGTCGACGAAGGATGTTAACGTCTGGTATTCCTCAGGTGTGATCGGACGCCCCTCTTCCTTCTTGGTTAGAATCGCCTCGACCAGCAATATTGTCTCAGCTTGCTCTTCGGCCACTTCGGCGAAGGATGAATCCGTCGTTAGTAGCATCAAGGACTCAACTGCAGTCTCAGGCAAACTCTTGATATCAATGCGCCAGCCGGTCAGCTTTGCACCCAAGCGAGCATTCACGCCGGCGCGGCCGATCGCCAAGCTGAGTTGATCCTCCGGAACGACTACGATCGCCGTTTTGCCTCGATCAAGTTCATCACTGAGATACACGCCAGAAACGCGGGCTGGCGCGAGCGCCTTGGCCACAAATGTGGCCGTGTCTGGATGCCACTCAATCACATCGATCTTTTCATCGCTCAGATCACGTACGATGGATTGGATGCGCACTCCACGCATACCGACACATGCGCCGACTGGATCCACACCCTCACGAAGCGCAGCTACGGCAACCTTTGCACGCTTTCCCGCCTCGCGGGCGATTGATTTAATCTCCACCAAACCCTGATTAATCTCTGGGACTTCCATCTCCAGCAACCGCCGCAGCATGTGCGGGTGGGTGCGGGAAACAACGATGACCGGTCCACGCGGCGACCTGCGCACCTCAAGAACATAGGTGCGAATGCGGTCGCGCACCCGGAAATGTTCGCCTGGGATTTGCTGATTGCGCGGCAGAATCGCCTCCGCTCGCCCCAGGCCAACCGTCACGGATTGCGGTGTGACCGAGTGCACCGTACCGTGCACGAGGTCACCCTCGCGCTCGACATACTCTTCGTACTGTGCCTCCCGCTCGGCCTCGCGGAGACGCTGCAGGATTACCTGCTTCGCTGTCTGAGCTGCGACACGACCGAAGTCTTTTGGCGTGGATTCGACCATCACCATATCACCGAGTTCTGCTTCCGGGTTAAAGTTCTTGGCAATCTCGAGGACGACTTCGGTCTGTTCGTTCTCGACGCCCTCGACAGCTTCCTTCTCTACGAAGATTTCTACCCCACCGCTCTCGGGCAAAATCTTGACCTCGACGTTTTGCGCGCTGGAGGCGTTGACGGACCGCCGATAGGCGGAAATCATCGCCGCTTCCAGCGCCTCCATCACCGTCTCGGGTGGAAGGCTGAAGCGCTCGGTTATTTCATTGAATGCTAGTGCAAACTCACTCTTCATTTCTCTTCTTTCCTTGGTGGTTGTTCTAAGTCTATGTTATACGCAGAAAAGTGGGGGAAACCCACTTTCCAGAACCACCGCTCTCTCAAAAGTCGTACGGTTGGATTTTAGCACATGCAGGAGGGAGGAGCAAGAGTACGTATAAAGAAATTGTTTTTTCGTATGTCAGGCAACATTGAAGGTGGGTAAAAAGCAATTGGATTTATTAATCAAGGTCTTATTCACTGAGCATGTCTGTCAGGACTGCTTTATTAAAGGGATTCTGACCTCGCTCTAGAGTCTCAATCCATGCCTGATGTGAAGGTGCAAGCTTGGCAAATCCATTTGCATCATTCTCGATGAGATATTCCAGGAATATTTGGAGATCTGCGATAGCTTCTTCAGTCCGACCGAGCAAGGCCAGGGTTATTCCGCGGTTGCCTCTCCTCCTTCCCGATGGGTCTGATGCGACGGCTATGTCACAATGCACGATCGCCTCCTGCGGATTCTCAACCAGACTGTAATACCTGCATAGTGCATCTTGGATATACACCGCTTCCGGATCGAGGTCCTCGGCTTGTTCGAGCACATCCAGAGTTTCACCAATCTTGTCGGGGTCTTGCATTAATAACGTTAGTGCTAAATGGTATTTGGCTACAGCGAAACTCGGATCGACGCGTGCTGCTCCACGGAAGTCACTCTCAGCACGGGATAAGTCGCCGTCTGCCGACCGCTCAAGATAGGCTATTCCTCGATTGTTCAACGCCTGGACAAGGTTTGGACGAAGAACGATCGCCTCTGTATAGTAGGCGATCACTTTATCAACATCTGGTGTTTCCTTCCTGCTTTCGATCATTGCGAGAAATTGGTATACCGTAGCGGCATTCCCTGGATACTCCGGCAGATCTTCCAACGTCCTCAGGAAAACCGCTTCAGCCTGATCCTCACGACCAGACCAGTAGTGAGACTGCCCAAGAACATATAGCGCTATCCACTGTACTTCATTTGGGAGATCAGTGTTTACTGTGGCACTCAACTCTTCCGCCGATATAAAATTCCAGCGCCGTTCGAGACTGCCCACTCGATCATCGGAAGAAGGACTCGTTACAAACGCAATCACTCTTCCACTGTCGTACTCACCCCACACCACGATATCGGCGCCAAGCTCCCTGCCGATTTCTATTGCTCTCACCTCGTCGGTAACGATTTCTGAAATTTTAATGACACTGACATTTCCAATATCTGCATTTTCAAATTCCTTATACAACGCTTCCTCAAGCCTACTCGCGATGTTATATCCAACCTGCCTGCCGCCGTAATTCGCGAACTCGCTCACGACCACGCGTGTGTCGCTTGCTTCTGAATCGTAGCGTCTGGTGAAATCAAAAAGCCCGGTTGATTCACTCCACACACCACTCACACCTAGAGTCACGATAGTCAGGATTAATCCTGCAGAAACCGCTGTGATCCACTTTGCTTTCCTACCATCCA
>DAOWMX010000027.1 GCA_030642885.1 Anaerolineales bacterium
GGCAAAAGCACGATTCGCCTCTGCCATTCGGTGTGTGTCTTCGCGCTTCTTGATCGCCGCACCAGTCTTATTCGCGGCATCCATTAATTCCCCGGCGAGCTTCTCGGCCATCGTTTTACCGGGACGTTCTGTGGCTGCCCCGAGGATCCACCTCATCGCTAGCGCGGTGCGCCGGGAAGGTCTAACTTCAACAGGGACTTGATAGGTTGCACCGCCTACTCGACGAGGTTTTACCTCAAGCGTTGGAGTGGCGTTCTGAATTGCTTCCTCGAAAACCTCAAGTGCCGGACGTTTAGTACGCTCCTCTAAAAGATCAAGGGCATCATATACTATCCGTATGCTGATACTCTTCTTCCCCTTCTTCATTAACCGGTTGATCATCCCGGTAACAAGCGTGCTGTTGTAACGAACGTCAGGTTCAATTTTTCGCTTCTCTGGTTTCGAACGTCTCATCGCTTTCCCTGTGCGCTTTCCTTGTTTTTAAAATCGGCCATCGAACAATCTATGACTAAACTGCTAAGAGCTTATTCGCTCGGTTTCTTCCCACCGTACTTCGAACGTCCTCGTCTGCGATCCTCAACGCCAACACTGTCAAGGGTGCCGCGGACAATGTGATAACGCACACCTGGCAGATCTTTCACCCTGCCTCCGCGCACGAGTACAACAGAGTGTTCCTGAAGTGAATGACCTTCGCCGGGGATATAAGCGGATACCTCAATGCCATTCGTGAGGCGCACTCTTGCCACCTTCCGCAGCGCGGAGTTGGGTTTTTTCGGAGTTTGTGTTTTTACCTGTGTACAAACACCGCGTTTCTGAGGTGCGCCCTTCGGAAGCATGATGCGCTGCTGCTTCGTCGAATTATAGATATACTGCAGCGCTGGCGCCTTGCTCTTCGAACGCTTCTCTTTACGTCCTTTTCGGACCAATTGATTTATCGTAGGCACAGTCCGCCTCCAGACAATGATGGGGCTAGATGCCCCAGCTCACTTGCCAGTAAGGGAGGCCATCGGACGTGCGCGATGGCCTCGCCTGATAACTCCTGTATTCAATTCAGGCAGCGTTCAAACCATCTGCCCGTGTCAAAAATCAATGACCAAGAATTTTACCATGCGCTCAAAAGAGCGTCAAGGAATGAGACTAAGCGTAACCCCAGGGATATCTCACTAGAATTTCGGGTTCATATCCAGCAACCCAAGACCCAGACGGGGTGGTCGCGAACGCTCATCCTCTTTACCAAAACGGATCATCTCACCTTCGTCAGTGATTGCCTCGACAGATAGGCCAAGGCTTTGTAGTTCTTTCACCAGAACACGGAACGAAGCAGGGATGCCAGGTTCGTTTACATTCTCACCCTTGACGATGGCTTCATAGGTCTTCACCCGACCCTGGACATCATCGGATTTGATAGTCAGCATCTCCTGGAGTGTATGCGCTGCACCGTAGGCTTCGAGCGCCCAGACTTCCATTTCCCCGAAGCGCTGCCCTCCAAATTGCGCCTTTCCACCCAGAGGTTGCTGTGTGACCAGAGAGTAAGGTCCTGTGGAGCGAGCGTGAACTTTATCCTCCACTAAGTGGTGGAGCTTCATCATAAGAACCTTCCCCACCGTAATCGGTTGGTCATAAGCGATTCCTGTTTTGCCATCATGGAGTATCTGCTTGCCCAGGATGGGCACAGGATCGCCTGTTTCTAGCATCAGTTCGTCTGCGAAAGTCCGCAGCGATTCCAAACTTTTGATATTCCCCGTTTTCCGATCTAGCGATTCAGCCCAGAGGCGCAAGCACGCTTCGATCGCCAACTGATCATAAGCGGAATGCTTTCTGGCTGGAATACCACTATCCTCGAACACTAACAGGTCATCTGGGTTGTAGCCGTTATCTCGCAGCCATTCGCGCAGTGCTGCTCGACGGGCGTAACGGATGTCGGTTGCCAGCAAATCCAGTTCGTACCCTTTTCCTCCAAGCCAATTCTCGAGGTAAAGGCGCCTTACTTCATCGTCATCCTCAAACGCATCTTCCTCGTAATTGCCCGTTTCTTTCACCCACTGCCAGCCGTTATCTGCAATTACCTGCCAGGCGTGATCCATCATCCAAGCTCGAGCTAATTCCGCCTCGATCTCCTCCTCATTCGCACCATCGAATGCAGGCGTTACCGCCCGGAAACCCAGACGATCGGCTGCCCAACCAAGGTGCGCCTCAAGGATTTGACCGATATTCATCCGCCCCGGTACGCCGAGTGGATTCAGAATCAGATCAATAGGTGTACCATCACTTAAATAAGGCATGTCGGCTACGGGAACCACTTTGGAGATGACCCCCTTGTTGCCATGCCGACCCGCCATCTTGTCACCCTCTGTTGCCTTCCGCTTTTGGGCGACAGAGACGCGCACCATTTTCTCGACACCAGCCGGGAGATCTCGGTGTTCTTCTCGTGTGAACACTTTCACATCAACAACTTTTCCCCTCTCGCCATGAGGAATGCGCAAAGAAGTATCCTTCACCTCACGCGCCTTCTCTCCAAAAATGGCCCGAAGGAGTTTTTCCTCCGGCGTTAGTTCCTTCTCGCCTTTGGGAGTGATCTTGCCGACAAGGATGTCGTTCGGTCCCACTTCTGCTCCGACGCGGATGATGCCGTCATCATTAAGATCGCGGAGAGCGTCATCACCCACATTGGGGATATCGTAGGTTATCTCTTCAGGTCCGAGTTTTGTATCTCTCGCTTCCACCTCATGTTTTTCAATGTGGACAGAAGTGTAAAGGTCCTCTTGAACAAGCCGTTCAGAAATTAGAATCGCATCCTCAAAGTCACCGCCCTCCCAAGACATGAACGCGGTCAAGACGTTTTGACCCAAGGCGAGTTCGCCGTTCGCGGTGGAGGAGGAATCTGCTATTGCATCCCCCTTCTGCACTCGCTGACCCTTAACTATGGCGGGACGCTGATCGATGCAGGTGCTCTGATTCGAGCGGTTGTATTTACGAAGTTTGTAAGTCAGCCGGTTACGACCTGAGCGGATGACAATCTGATTCCCGGTTACTGACTCGACCTCTCCATCCACCTCGGTCACGATGACCTGACCCGAATCTATCGCCGCGTAGCGCTCCATTCCCGTCGAAACAAGAGGCGTCTCGGGTCGAATGAGCGGAACGGCCTGAGTCATCATGTTCGAACCCATGAGCGCTCGGTTTGCATCATCATGCTCGAGGAAAGGGATGAGCGCCGCGCTCACGCCAACGATCTGTCGGGGGGCGACGTCCATATAATCGATATTAGCAGGGGTGAAGAATTGGAAATCACCGTGTGTCCGGCATGAGACTCGGGGCCTAACGAATTCAAAGGATGCGTTCAAGGGGGCATTTGCCTGTGCTATGACGAATTCATCCTCATCGTACGCCGAGAGGTAATCGATATCCTCGGAGACAAACGGCATAATCGGAATCAAGCCATCAAATTTTTCCAGCTTCTTGGTAATGCTCTCGGTGATCTTTTCGCCATCAGTTACAACAGGTTTTCTTCCTCGCGGCAATATCAAATCGCCTCGAGCTTTGCGTCCAATAAGGCGCGGGTCCGCCGCTTTGAGCTCAGACAAGACCTTGCGATAAGGAGTCTCAATGAATCCATAGCTGTTGACGCGGGCGTAGGATGCCAAACGCCCGATGAGGCCAATATTCGGGCCTTCCGGTGTTTCAATTGGACATATGCGTCCATAGTGAGAATGGTGAACATCGCGCACATCGAAGCCCGCTCTCTCCCGTCGCAAACCACCGGGTCCTAACGCAGAAAGCGTTCGTTTGTGGCGCAGTTCTGCCCATGGATTTGTCTGATCCATGAATTGGGAAAGCTGGCTCGATCCAAAGAACTCGCGTATCGCGGCGACAACGGGTCTAATATTTATCAGCGAGATTGGCGAGATATTGTCCTGGTCGCGAATCGACATCCGCTCCAAGATGACGCGCTCCATACGGCGCAGGCCTACACGCAGCTTGCCCTGAATGAGTTCGCCAACGGTCTTCACCCGGCGATTGCCGAGGTGGTCGATGTCGTCCGGCTGTTTCACACCATTATTAATGAGGATTAGACGCTCAATAAGACGCACCATATCCCAGGTCGTCACTCGACGATGATCGAGGGGTACGATTTTATCAAGATCTAATTTCTGATTTAATTTGTATCGCCCCACACGCTCCAGGTCGTAACGGCGCTGGTCGAAAAGCTGCTCCATCATGTACTCGCGGGCATTGTCCAGCGTTGCCGGATCGCCTGGGCGCATTCTGCGGTAAAACTCAATTAGGGCTTCTTCAGCTACAGTACGCTTATTCGTAATTTCCCAGGTGGGTTCCTGGCGAATCGTCGTTGCGATAAAAGGATGATCTGGGTTGTTGTCGGCATCGGCGAAAAGCTCAAGCAATTCCTCGTCTGATCCATCCGAGAGCGGTGATGAGCCAAGACCATCATCAATCGCAGCTAACGCTCGCAGCAAGATCGTTACGGGTACGGTGCGCTTGCGGTTGAATTTCAACGTTAAATAATCACTCTTACGAGTCTCGAATTCCATCCAGGCGCCGCGATCTGGGATGAGCTTGGCGGCAGCTAAACGACGGCCCGTCGTTCGATCCTCTGGCGCCTCGAAATAAACGCCCGGCGAGCGAATGAGTTGAGATACAACAACCCTCTCCGTGCCGTTAATAATAAACGTGCCTTTCTCGGTCATGAGCGGAAAATCGCCCAAGAAGATATCTTGTTTGATGGGTTCAGGAACTTCGGATCCCGCCAAGAGAACAGAAACGTACATCGGCGCGGAATAAGTCAGATCACGCTCAACACATTCCTCGATCCCGTGCTTGGGATCTTCAAACCAATACTTAAGCTTGAACTCTTTTGCCTCAGGAGTGTCCCCTGGGAAAAAGAGCTTCATCCCGCTGTTGTATGAGACGATGGGAGAGATCTCATTAAAAAGCTCGGATAGTCCAGTCTCCACAAGCCATTTAAATGATTCCAGTTGAACGTCAATGAGGTTTGGTAAACTATAAACCTCAGGAATTCGGGAATACCACTTTTGATTACTGGTCGATGCCATACCCTACTAACTCCTGTATGCTGTTATTGCGCGATCTTATCCCAGCGATTAAAATCAAAGGGAATTCTGTACCAAGCGGGAAACGACTGGTCGGCAAGACCAGCTCCTAAAAGTACTTATTTCTTCACTCAGCACAGCTAAACGCCCTTTGGAAAACCTCAATAATTTGACTGCAACCTATTATTCTACCATATCAATCAAGACCTGTGAATCTAAATTCAAGTTGTTTTTAGGATCATCTTCAATCTGTGGGAGTCCTAAGCGCTAGTCTCAGCATGATGAGAGTTGGCCCCGCTATCCACAGGATGGAGAGTTCAGATATGTATTTAGAGGAGAGCCTAAACTAAGGAGTCAGCCATCAATGATATAGAGCGCCTGGTATTCCGAGAAAGCCCAGGCGATGCTGCGGATGTAATCCTGCGGCTGCTGGAGCCGAATGATTTCCAGGAATAAGTCTGGATCTTCCTGAGATAGATCTTTCCAGATTGATGAATTCCCCGGACCCGCGTTATAGGCTGCCAGGGCAGCGTACAAGTCTCCATTAAACAAATCACGTTGATCGGCCAAATAACTCGCGCCCAAGCGGATACTGACATTGGGACGATATAAATCGTCCGCTGTATATCCTGGCGGCCACCCCTCACGAGCGGCCACATATTCACCCGTGCTCGGAATGATCTGCATCAACCCCCGCGCCGCAGCGTATGAGGTGGCGAAGCTTTCGAACAAACTTTCCTGCCGGGCGACGGAGAGCAGAAAAAGCCCGTCCATCCCCTGCGACAGTGCTTCCGGCATGAACAGCTCCCCAAAGTAAGGTCCAAAACGGATATAACGAAGGTAATCGGGCGCCAAGTGCGAGTTTGCCTCATCTAAACCGGCAAGGCGGATCACTTCACGAACGTTGTAAATCGCGGGCTGGTAGAGACCAAGATCCAAGAACCAATTCATGAGACGATACGTCGCCTCTGCGTTATGCAGGTAGTCCTTTCTAAGCGACTCCAACTCAGCTTTCGCTTCGCCGTATCTCCCCAACCGCCAGAGTTCTTCCCCCCGCTGCGCGCGAGGGTCAGACCGTAGAACCTCATCAAGCTCTGTCAGCGGCACAGCTGAGGTGATCCCGAACGTCTCGCGCATCCACTGATTCGCTTCATCCCTGGCCAAAGCTATCTCGTCGTCGGATGGGAAGATGAAGACCCCTCGTGCTTGAAAAGGGCTCCTTCCTTTAAGAATATCCGCGGCTCGGAGCGAATAATAGCCATTCGGGTCAGCTGCCTCCGCGGCCTTGAACGCCTGCTGCGCAGCATCAATATCACCGCTCGCCTGGCGCGACTTACCAATCCATAGTTGAGCTGCCGCACGATCCTCACCTGATAATGACAATTGCAATGCTCTCTCAAAAGCAGTTTCTGCCTGGTTGTTCTCCCCCAGACGGAAGTATTGAATCCCTGCCAGGAACGCTGCTCGAAATGCCTGCGGAGCGTTCGGGTAATCCGTTGAGAGCTGAGTCCAAAGTTGTGCTGACTGCTCAAGCTCGTTATTCCGTTCAGCTATACGGGCTGCAGCGAAAAGAAAATCAGGCGCCTGAGGATGCTCGGGGTAACTCTGCGCAAAGGCAAGACTCGTTTGCACGGCGAGATCATACTGGTCGAGGTATGCCCACAACGTGTCGACGCGCTCATCCCAAGCCTGCGAGAAATATGGATCGTTGGGGTAGTTCTCGATCAGAATCTGCCATTCCTGCAAAGCCCCTGAGTAATCACCCAGCATTCTCAGTGAAAGGGCTTTGAAATAATGGGCTGTCCCATCTTGAGCCTCAAAACCGGAAGCCATATAGCGATCAAAGGCTGCAATTGCCACACTGTATTGGCCGGCGTAGTAATCGACGAGGCCTCGATCGAGTTCATTTACGGGCACACCATTATTAACCAAAGCAACCAGACCGGTATACGAATCGTATGCTCTGGGGTATTTCTCAACTGAATCTAGAAACCGTTGGTAAGCCTGTTCCGCCTCCCCCAAGGCTAGAAAAGCCTGCCCGGTCAAGAGATTTATCAGCGCTCGTGTATATTCATTCTCAGTCTTTGCATAGATCGATTCGTAATGCTCAATCGCCAGGGAATAATTGCCAGAGGCAGCGATAGCTCGGGCAAGTTTAATCTCAACGGATAGATCCGTCTCCGGGCTGATCGTTTGCAGCGCAATGGTGTAAGCGTCTTGTGCACGCTCAATCTCCCCGGCGGCTATCCAAGCATCACCCTGAAGCTCAAGGACATACGCGTCAAGAGTATCCAATCCCAGATTGATACTATCGCCATAATCTTCAGCCGCTTCCAGGTACCGTCCCAAAGCCATTTTCCCCTCCGCGCGCAGGAAGGTTGCATCGGCGGCACCATCTTGATCGGGAAATTTCAGTAAGTATTCATCGAGTGCCGCAACTGCCTCTTCATAACGACTCGCCTCAAGCAACGTCTTGCCGATGCCCAGCTGCGCAGCAGCCAATAAATTTGGGTCGCTTGTAAAAGATTGTGCCTCTTGGAAAATATTTATCGCTCGTTCCCAATCGCCATTGAAGCGCGCCCGTTCAGCGTTCTCAATCATCGTCAATGGCAATGGCGTCGGCATTGGTGTGGGTGTCGATGTCGCTGTAGGCGTAGGCGTATGGCTCGGTGGGGCTGTCGGTCCCGGTGGTTCAGCACTCGGAAGTTGGCAGCTCAAGATCGAAAGAATTACAAGCAAAACGACTAATCCTAACTTCGCTGTGGCCCTGCTCATAAACGCGATCATATTCGACCTGATCATCAGGGTCAATCTTGCGGGCAACACGCCTCCATGCTAGACTCAAACTTGGGAACTCGCCGCGCTCTCCAACGAGGGCGCATTTTAATGTGAGGTGATCGTGCGGACAATCAATTGGGACCTCGGGGTCCAGCAGTACGAATGATAGACCAACGACGCCTCCCGACTGCCATTGAATTTCTATCACTTGAAACTTATGATGGAATAGCGGTCTCTCACGCTTTCCATCACGAGGACGAAGAATGAAAATTGTACTCACTGGCTCTATCGCCTTCGATTATTTAATGACCTTTCCCGGTCGGTTCAGCGAGCACATTCTCCCTGACAAGATCGAGGACATTAGCCTCTCTTTCCTGGTTGATAGTCTAGTCCGCCGTCCCGGCGGGATCGCTGCAAATATCGCCTATACACTCGCTCTGCTTGGTGAACACCCGCTCGTCATGGCGACTGTTGGTCCTGACTTTGAAGAACATCGACAATGGCTGGAATCCCAGGGTGTGGATACCTCCGCAATCAAAGTCATCCCCGACCTCTTTACCGCATCATTCTTCGTAAACACGGATCAGGCCAACGCCCAGATCGCCAGCTTCTTTCCTGGCGCCATGGCCAAAGCTTCAGAGCTAACATTTAAAGAATTCGATCCGATGCCTGATATGGCTGTGATCTCCCCGAATGACCCCCAGGCGATGATCGAGTACGTCCGCGAGTGCTCCGAATTAAGCATCCCCTATGTCTACGACCCCAGCCAGCAAATCGTTCGCCTCTCCTCTGATGAATTGAGCGAAGGGATCATCGGCGCAAAGTCCCTCTTCACTAACGATTACGAGTTCAGTCTGATCAAGGAGAAAACCGGTCTCGATCTCGATGCGATCCTGAAGCATACAGCGTTCGTCGTGATTACAGATGGCGAGAATGGGGCTGACCTCTTCACTGCGGAAGGAAAGATTCATGTGCCCGCGGCCTTGCCAGAGAGGATCGCCGACCCCACTGGCGTCGGGGATGCATTCCGTGGTGGTTTCTTGAAGGGGTATTTATTTGACCTGCCTCTCCAGATATGCGCGGAGATGGGCGTAATGGCAGCGACATTTTGCATCGAGGCCGAAGGTCCACAGAGTCACTCCTTCACATTAGAAGGCTTTATCGAGCGCTACCGCCAGAATTTTGATGACTCCGGTGAACTCGATCGCCTGCGCTAACACCGCCATGCAGGATTCAAAAATCCGCACGATTCTCAATGTAGATCCCATCTGGTCAGCATACGCCCTGGCGGACCTTGCCCCGCAGCATGCGGCTTTCTGCAAATGGTTTCACTCGGCAGAGGGAGTTGTGTTGGCGTACTTCGGCCTGACCCCACCGGTCCTCTTCGCAGCAGGACAGACAGAAGATGTTGTGACCCTCACCGCTCAGGTCCCCCCTGGCGAGTATCAATACACGCTTCTTCCCGAACATAGATTTTCTCTTGAACCCATGCTCTCGTCCCAATCTGAATTGCAGATGTGGCGAATGATCTATAAGGGTGATAGCTCTGAGATAACCCCGAGTCCAGATGTCCATCGTTTGTCAGGGGATGACCTTGATCCCATGATGACACTTTTCGCGGATTACGCAGATCAACCGGACTCCTTTCACCGACGACAACTCGAGGAAAGTCCATTCTACGGCGCCTATAACGGGGGTGAACTCGTCGCCGTTGCCGGAGTCCACGTCCTGTCTGAAAGCGCCAGCATCGCTGCGATCGGGAACGTGTTCACCCATCCCGCACATCGGGGGCAAGGCTTCGGACGTGAAGTTAGCGCTCAGGTGATACGCGGATTAGGAAGGTTGGGCATCCGGACGATCGTCCTCAACGTTGCCAAGGAGAATAATGCGGCCGCCCATTTGTATCAGAGCCTGGGGTTCCAGATCCATTGCGGTTATTATGAAGGTCTGGGCATATTAGGTCCAAAGACATAGCGCAACCAGGAACTGAAAAACGATATCGATTGAGTATGAGGAGGTTTACTTCATGAACTTCACAACACTGGGGCGAACGGGCTTGAAAGTCAGTCGACTGTGCCTGGGGACCATGAATTTTGGACCCGAGACGGATGAGAAGACAAGTTTTAAAATAATGGATGCCGCGCTCGCTATGGACATTAACTTCTTTGATACGGCGAATGTTTACGGCTGGAAAATCGGGGAGGGCATCACGGAACAAATCATCGGTAGATGGTTGGCTCAAGGTGGCGGGCGGCGAGAGAAGATCGTGCTCGCCACAAAAGTATATGGGCGCATGGGTGAAGCCCCGAATGAAGGCCGCCTATCGGCATACCACATTCGACGGGCATGTGAAGAAAGCCTTCGCCGCCTCCAAACAGACCATATTGATCTCTACCAAATGCACCACATCGATCGCGAAACACCCTGGGAAGAGGTCTGGCAGGCGATGGAGCAATTAGTGGCTGAAGGCAAGGTGCTCTACATCGGCAGCAGCAATTTTGCCGGATGGCATATCGCCCAGGCTCAAAGTACGGCACAACAACGACACTTCATGGGACTTGTCTCCGAGCAAAGCCTTTATAACCTCGCTGCCCGTGCAATCGAGTTAGAGGTGATCCCCGCCTGCGAGTCCTATGGTCTCGGCCTGATTCCCTGGAGTCCTCTTTCGGGAGGCCTTCTCGCCGGAGCATTGGAGAAAGCGAAGAAAGGTCGCCGTTCGAAGGAGCATGCCCAGAAAAAACTCGAGGAACATGGTGAACAACTCGTAGCCTACGAAGCTCTCTGCCATGAATTTGGTGAACACCCCGCGGATATCGCCCTGGCTTGGCTCCTGCGAAATCCAATTGTGACTGCGCCAATCGTTGGCCCGAGAACGATGCATCAATTATCGGGCAGCCTCCACGCACTCGAGATCGATCTTGAGCCTGAATTCCTCGAAAAGTTAGATACAATATGGCCTGGCCCAGGTGGCCCCGCGCCAGAAGCGTATGCGTGGTAGTCAGATTTCGAAATACAAATTTCAATATTGGAGATGCTAATGAGTGTTGAATACGATGTCAAAGATCTGTCGCTTGCCGAAGGTGGTCGGCGGCGAATCCAGTGGGCGGAACAGGAGATGCCTGTTCTAAGGCAAATTCAAGCCCGTTTCGCGAAAGAGCAGCCCTTGAAAGGAACCAAGATCGCTGCCTGTCTGCACGTAACAACGGAGACTGCCAACCTGATGCGAACACTTCAAGATGGCGGCGCGGACGTAATCCTGACTGCATCTAATCCTCTCTCGACTCAGGACGATGTGGCTGCATCGCTCGTAACGCATGATGAGATCCCTGTCTACGCGATTAAGGGCGAAGATAACAATACTTACTACAAACACATCCACGCCGCGCTCGACATCGCTCCTCACTTCACAATGGATGATGGCGCCGATCTCGTGAGCACACTCCATAAAGATCGACGTGAGCTTTTGGAGGAAATGAGCGGCGGAACCGAGGAAACGACTACGGGTGTCATCCGTCTACGTGCTATGGCTGCTGACGGCGCGCTGCAATTCCCGGTCCTCGCCGTAAACGACGCCATGACCAAGCACTTCTTCGACAACCGTTATGGCACCGGGCAGTCAACGATCGACGGGATCGTCCGAGCGACGAACATACTGCTGGCTGGGAAGACCTTCGTCGTCGCTGGCTACGGCTGGTGTGGGCGCGGGTTAGCAATGCGAGCGCGCGGAATGGGTGCAAACGTGATCGTGACGGAGATCGAACCTCTGGCTGCGCTCGAAGCCATTATGGATGGTTTCCGAGTGATGCCGATGGAAGAAGCCTCAGCAATCGGTGACATCTTCTGCACCCTGACGGGTGATCTCAATGTTATTGATCGCGATGATTTTGAACGAATGAAAGATGGCGTCATCGTCGCTAACTCGGGCCATTTCAACGTCGAGATCAACATCCCGGCTCTCGAAGAGATGGCCGTCGAGACGCGTAAGCCTCGTGAGTACATCGAGCAGTACATTATGAAAGATGGGCGGAGAATTAACTTGTTGGGTGAAGGGCGGTTGATCAACCTTGCTGCTGCAGAAGGTCATCCGGCAAGTGTAATGGACATGTCCTTCGCCAATCAGGCTCTCTCAATCGAATATCTTCTCAAGAATGCCACGGAGCTTGAGAACAGAGTCTATACCATACCCGAGGACATCGATCGCGATATTGCCCGCCTTAAACTCGAAGCGATGGGCGTAGAAATCGACGTCCTGACTGATGAACAGAAGAAGTACCTCGCTTCCTGGGAAGAGGGCACATAATTCAAGCGAGCAGTATAGGATGTAGCAAAAATGGGCTGCCTGATTAGGAAATCAGGCAGCCTATTTCATTCTTAATAATGTAAGCGTGCACCCACGTGTGCGGCCGAATTTCAATTCGACTTGAACTACTTGCCCTAGCGAGTGAGGGTGGGGATCTCTTTTGGTTATTGCGAGGAGTCCGCAAAGACGACAGGTCATCTCCGCGCTAGAATGGAGGAGATTTCTTCACGGAGTTTAGCCTGCGAAGTCCCTCGTTCTCTGGGGGGCGAAGTCCCCCGTTCCGCTTTGCGCCCCCGAAGCGAAGCGGAGAGGGGTTTGGGGGGCGAAGTCCCTCAATTTTTGGGGGGCGAAGTCCCTCGTTCCGCTCTGCGCCCCTCGCGTAGCATCCAGCAGGGGCGAAGCGAAGCGGAGAGGAGTTTGGGGGAGGCGCGGGTCCCCGACCGAAGGGAGTGGGGAGCACTGTCAAAGGGCTCGCAATGACATTAAGGAGTAAACCGCCGGCTCGCTTTTCCAGTTCTTTCAAACAGGCATGGAACGGACCGACACACGAGTCGGCCCATACGTTCGATTAATTAACTGATCTGCATAAACCGGCTTTTAGGACAACCCCATTCCTTTTCTGAGGCCAGCGCAGTGACTGAGAATGGGCTTACTGCCTGACTAGTTTGTCGCCGTTGGTGTCAGAGAGGGTTCGGGGGTTGGAGTTGGAACGTAAACCCAGATATAAACTTCCTCTCCAAATAATTGGTCCTCCGGGGATAGCGCCTGCCAACGACCGATGTATTCCCCCGGGTCGGAAGGAACGGTGAGTACAACTTGCCAGATCGCGTTCTTCCCCGCACGTGCGGGGTACAGCGCTATCTCATTCGCTCCAATAAAGCGATCGCTTCCGACGCGCACAAGCAGGTAGCCATCCCCCCAGTCGCATGAGCCGCTGTTTCGCACTTCCCAACGTTTATCCAATTCTGCGCCTGGTTCGACATTGCTGCGGTCTGGGATCGTCAAATCATCGACAAATTCGGCGTCGTTCATGCACTCCCCTTGAGGCGCA
>DAOWMX010000035.1 GCA_030642885.1 Anaerolineales bacterium
AAATGTATCCGCGTGATCTCTCTGGAGGGATGGCTCAACGCGTAGCTATCGGCCGCGCCTTAGTACACGAACCGGATGTGCTTCTTCTTGACGAACCTTTCGGTTCTCTCGATGCATTGACACGCGAGAGAATGGGGGAGGAACTCCTGCGAATATGGAAGTCCCATCGCGGCACGCTGCTCATGGTCACTCATTCGATCCCCGAAGCAGTGTTGCTTGCAGATCGCGTGATTGTCCTTAGTGAGCGGCCCGCGCGCGTGGTCGTAAACCTTGAAATTCCGATACCTCGACCTCGCTCGATTGACCTTACATATACCGAGGAGTTTGGCTCACTGGCGGCGCAAATCCGGGGGGCAATCCGGGTAAACGTGGAATGAGGGATGTGGTAATTTACCTGCGTTTGAGCCTGAGAAAGGGTGAAAGCAGCGTATTCGGGATGTCGGTCTGTTGTGTCACTTAGCGCAAAGATAAGCCGTCGTTCATGAGTGGAGGATCAGTATCCAGCACACAGGTCTTTCAAACTCAGACACAGCGCAGGGGCTGTCTAAATGATATTTAGGCAGCCCCTGTTTTCGTCTATAGGGTTTTGGGTGGTATCAATCTTTCGCTTCGGGGGTTGCCACACGTTCACGCCGCCGGATGATTATCCAGCGGATCACCCAGAATGGGATCGATAGAAGCAGAAGAACCGGAAGTATGAAGATCACGAACCAGATCGTAGCATTGGCGAGGAATTGTAACGCACTGATCAGGGATTGCAGGGCTTCTTTTGCTGTTCCCTGAGGCTGCCATCGACCAATTTGCAGAGGTTGGGATACGACGTCCGGTAGGAGTTCGACGCTGATCGCCGATAGGCGAGCGGATTGTTCGAAATACTGCATACGACCTTTAATGATTTCGATCTCCTGTCTCACCTGGCGTAGATTCTCGTAAACGCGCAGCACGTCTTCTGCCTTGGTCAGAGAACCCATAATCTCGCGCAGATCTCCCTCGGCTGCTTCGAGATTGCGCAGCTGAGATTCCAGGTCTGTGTACTCCTGGGTGACATCCTGTCCGCTGATGTTCTCGGAGCGAACTTCGACTGTGCCTTCCTTGATTTTGTCGAGCGCTTCATTCAATCGCTCCGCAGGGACACGGATTGTGGTTGAAGCGTACGTTGCGCTTATGCCATCCCCGTGTGTTGATTGATAAACATTGAGTGAGACGACATAGCCGCCCATTTGCTCGGCTAGTTGGTTAATCGCTGATGCAGCTGCGGATGGGTCTTCAACGACGATGACGAGATTGGCGTTGCGAATCACAAGCCGCTCAATGGTTGAGGGTTGGTGCGCTGTATTGGCGTCGAATTCTCCTCCGAAGGAATCCTCCATCTCGACGAAGCTTTCGACCGCTGCACGTTCGAGTGTAATTCCATCATAAGCAGGACCTTGTGCCACGCTGCTGGCGCCGCAGGCAGCCAGGGAAAACCCTAACAACCCAACGACGATGAACAAGTATCTTTTCTTCATGGTGAATTCCTCCCATTATTGGTGCAGAATTGTGTCAACTCTAAGACGTAGAGAGGAGCTTTGGGGTTCCCGGTTACCAGCCTGCGTCCAAGCGAATGGATTGACGCTCTGGTAAACCAGCTTTGAGGATGCGCGATTGCACGGCTTTTATGTTATATACGCTTCGTCTCATCTCCCAGGTAAGATCTTCTGTGTCCAGAATAGCGTAGGATGCGCGAGGATCTCCGTCTCGGGGTTGGCCAACCGAGCCAGGGTTTAGGATCATCTTTGGCGAAAGAGCCATGATCTCTCCCCAGGGGATTGGACGCACCATGGCGAATGAATCATCAAAAGGCCTGTGGAAGATCAACGGCAAGTGGGAATGACCAACGATTGCGTAATCCTTTTCAAGCTCGTCAAAGTTGCGGTCGGCCGATGTTGGATCGAGGATATACTCCCAGACTGGTTGGTTGGGACTGCCATGGGCGAGTGTAAACTCTTCTACCTGGATCTTGCTGGGGAGGGTCTGTAGGAATGCCTTTCCCTCATCCTTTAACTCTCTTTGTGTCCAAGCGACAACTTCCCCCGCGTCTCGATTGAAACGTGAAAGCGGTATCTCGCCGATAGCAGCTTTGTCATGGTTGCCAATCAGACAGAGAAGTTCCGGAAGTTTCTGTACTCGTTCGATGCACTCGTTGGGATCAGGGCCATAACCAACAAGGTCGCCCAGGCACCATACAGCATCATAGGGAGGCGCATCGTCGATGATTGCGTCTAGCGCGGTGATGTTTGCGTGGATGTCAGAAATTATGAGAACGCGCATGCATGTGATGGTAGCATGGAGAGAGAATGAAGGGAAGAGTAGAATGTCCTTGCAACCGTGCTTGTTGGGTCTTATTCGCTAGCGTATAATCGCGAACTTAAGATGCCAATTCTAGAAGGGCAAAGTCTCGATTTCCAAAGTCATAGCCCGGAACAAACGATTCGGATTGGGGTTCGTCTTGGCGAATTGTTGGAGCTATCCGATTTGATTTGTTTGGCCGGCGATTTGGGTTCCGGTAAAACAACACTCGCACAAGGGATCGCGCGGGGCTGGGGATCTCTCGACGTTGTCACAAGCCCGTCCTTCATTCTCGTAAACCAATACCGGCGCGCCGACCAGCAGATTCTCTACCATGTGGATGCTTTCCGCATGACCGGTATCGACGATGCCTACATCATTGGATTGCACGAACTCATTGAGGATAAGGCTCCCGTCCTATTGGAATGGCCTGAGCGGATTGCAGAAATGCTGCCGCCCGAGCGATTATGGATCACACTGCGCTGGGTGGATGAGCTTCACCGCGGTATGCAAGTCACTGCCCACGGCTTAAGTTATGAGCGGAAGTTGGACCAGTTCCGACGATCGGCTTTTGGGGGCTGATTATGCTGTTAGCGATTGATACGTCCACGAAAATGATGGGTATCGCTCTCCATGGAGGAGACCGGGTTATCGCGGAGTGCGTTTGGGAAGGTGAGGGGCATCATACCGTTGAACTCGCCCCAGAAATTGCGCTCATCATGCGCAGAGTTGGAGAGCCGATATCATCTATTGAAGCCATTGGCGTGGCGATAGGTCCAGGATCCTTTACGGGATTGCGGATCGGCTTGGCACTTGCGAAAGGGCTTTCTCTTGCACGCGGTCTGCCCACGGTCGGTATCTCAACGATGGACGTTCTGGCTCTCGCTCAACCGAAGCGAACGGAGCCGATGTTTGTCGCTGTGAGGGCCGGGCGCAAGCGAATCGCGGGTTTGTGGTACAAATGGACCCGTGGAGTCTGGAAGCCGCAGGGTGAGCCGGATGTACTCACCTGGGATGAACTTAAAGAATCATTGGAGCATCAAGCTTATATTTGTGCAGATATGGACAGCCAGACGCGGGACTTGTTACGAGGTATACCTGGTGTTGAGCTAGCCCCTCCTGTGCAGTGCGTCCGTCGACCAGGGTTTCTAGCCGAGCTAGCTTGGAAGCGGTTGAAATCCCGTAAGAAGGGATCGGTGGGCGGGCTCTCTCCGATCTATCTGAAGCCGGTATGATGGATATCACTCAAGTCTTTCAACGCATCAGCATTCACATCCGACCCATGTGTTTATCGGACGTGGAACGAGTCGTTCAGATCGATAGACTTTCATTCTCGCTCCCTTGGTCAGAGAGAACTTACCAACTTGAGTTAACCGAGAACTCGGCCGCGCACCTGTTCGTCGCAGAATTGGATGATCACCTCAAACAGCCTATCGTAGGGTATGTTGGTTTCTGGTTCCTTGTAGATGAGGCGCATATAAGCACACTCGCCGTGCACCCGGAGTATAGGGAGCAGGGAATTGGGCGTAAGTTACTGGAAGAAGCTTTAATGGAAGCTTTGCGCCTTGGAGCCGATCTCATCACTCTCGAGGTCCGGGAGTCAAATGAAGGGCCGATTGATCTGTATGAGAAATTCGGTTTCCAGGTCAAAGCACGGAAGGCGCGGTATTATCGGGACAATCACGAGGATGCATTGTTGATGGTCCTCGAGGATTTACCAGGATGGCGGGAAAAGAGTCTGGAGGGATAGCGTGGGAGCGGCTGACAAACTAAAAGCAATTGCGCAGGAAATTGAGGTTTGTACTAACTGCAAACTCCATGCCTCACGAAAGAAATCAGTGCCGGGTGAAGGACCGGCTGATTCTGATTTGATGTTTATTGGTGAGGGGCCGGGATTTCACGAGAACGAGCAAGGAAAGCCTTTTGTGGGAGCTGCGGGCCGGTTCCTTGAAGATTTGTTGGCCAGCATTGACCTTAAGCGGGAAGATGTGTTTATTGGCAATGTTGTAAAATGCCGGCCACCCGGCAACCGCGATCCTCAACCGGAAGAAATCGAAGCCTGCGGGAAATACCTCGAACGTCAGATCGAGGCTATTGACCCTAAGGTGATTGTCACTCTCGGGCGATTCTCGATGGCTGGATACTTCCCAGATACTCGTATCAGCAAGATCCATGGACAAGCGAAGGAGATCGATGGAAGATTGATCGTCCCGATGTATCATCCTGCAGCGGCATTGCATCAGCCATCCCTCAGAAAAGTTATCGAGGCGGATTTTTCCATGCTTCCTGCGCTCATCGAAAAAGGAGCTTCCAGCTCCCAGCCGGATCAGCCAACTCCGGTGGATCCTGAGCAGCTCGAGCTTTTTTGATTCAGCCGCTATCTTGGAGACAGCAGGTTCCGCCTGTGCCCCGAGGCTGATTATCGGGCCTCCAAAGACTTTAATGTAAGAACTCAATCTGGAGTTAAATACCGATATGTCGAAAAAAGAGTCAATGTTGCCGCCCGCTGCGCTGAAACTTATCGAGCGTTTCAAACAAGGCGAAGCCACGATAGGTATTGTCGGCCTGGGTTATGTTGGACTTCCACTTGCCGTCGTCTTGGGGGAGGCCGGTTATCAAGTCATTGGTCTTGATGTAGATCCCGCAAAAATAGAATTGCTGCGTGATGGAAAAAGCTACATCGAGGACATTGGCGATGAAATTTTGTCTCGGCTTGTAGACGACGGGCGCTTGAAGTTTACGACCGAGTACGCAGACCTGGCTGAAGTTGACGGAGTGAGCATCTGTGTACCCACGCCATTGAGGAAAACAGGAGACCCCGACCTGTCCTATATCGTCTCGGTCTCGAAAGCTCTGCGCGAGGTTCTCCACGCCGGGATGTTGATCATACTTGAATCCACAACCTATCCGGGGACGACGCGCGAACTTGTCCAGCCAGAGATGGAATCCACGGGTTTGAAAGTGGGTGATGATCTCTTTCTGGCCTTCTCACCGGAGCGAGTCGACCCGGGCCGATCGGATTGGACAACTGTAAACACCCCGAAGGTGATCGGTGGGATTACCCCGGCGTGCACTGAAGTCGCAGCGGCGATGTACGGTCAGGCGATGAAAACTATCGTTCCTGTCGCGTCGACAGAAACTGCTGAAATGACGAAGCTGCTCGAAAACACATTCCGGGCGGTCAATATTGGGCTGGTCAACGAAATGGCGTTGATGTGTGATCGTCTGGGCATGGATGTTTGGGAGGTTATCGAAGCCGCAGGGACGAAACCCTTTGGTTTCATGAAGTTCACTCCTGGCCCCGGACTTGGAGGACATTGCATCCCGATTGATCCGCTCTACCTCTCCTGGAAATTAAAGAGCGTCAAGTACAACGCTCGTTTCATCGAGTTGGCCAGCGAGATTAATACGAACATGCCCCGCTATGTCGTCCAGCGGGTTCAAGATGCGATGAATTTAATCGGAAAATCGATTCATGGCTCGAAAATACTCGTGCTAGGTGTGGCCTATAAGAAGGATGTTTCTGATGTCCGCGAGTCGCCTGCACTGGATGTCATTGGGCTGCTCCTGGATAAAGGTGCACAGGTGGAATACCATGATCCGTATGTACCTTTGATCGAAGGCGAGGGCTGGAGCTTAAAATCCAGCAGCGATGTTTCAGGTGCTGTGAAACAGGCTGATTGTGTCGTTCTTGTCACCGACCATTCTGATTTCGATTATCAGGGGATCGCCAATGCCGCCAAGTTCATCTTTGATACTCGCAACGCGTTCCGTTATCGTGGGATCGAATCAGCGAAGATTATGAGGCTCTAATGGCGCGTTATCTCCTTACAGGTGCAGCCGGTTTTATTGGCGCTCGAGTCGCCAGACTTCTGCTTGATTCGGGTTCTATCGTTGTTGGCATCGATAATATCAACGACTCCTACGACCCACGTCTAAAAGAGTGGAGGCTTGAACAGTTCCGGAATGACGATCGCTTCACTTTGAAACGAATCAATATCGCCAATCGAGAGGAACTTGAGCGTGCGCTTGGTGATGAACCCTATGATGGCGTGATCAACCTCGCCGCCCGGGCCGGAGTTCGCCAGAGCGTGAGCGATCCATGGGTTTATTATGAGACGAATGTCATCGGGGCTTTGAATCTGCTCGATGCCTGCCGCGCTCGGTCCATTCCTAAACTTGTTCAGGCATCGACGTCAAGCTTGTACGGGCTGCACAACCCCAGGCCTTATAACGAAGACGCTGACACCAGCCAGCCACTTTCTCCCTATGCTGCCTCGAAAGGCGCAGCGGAGATGCTCTGTCATAGCTATCACTACCTGCACGAGATGGATATCACAATCCTGCGTTACTTCACGGTCTTCGGGCCCGCAGGCCGTCCAGACATGAGTATTTTCCGGTTTATCCAATGGATTGCCGAAGGGCGGCCTCTGGTCTTGTATGGTGATGGTCTTCAGGAACGCGATTTCACATTCGTCGATGATATTGCCCGGGGGACAGTGGCCGCTCTACGGCCGTTGGGTTTTGAAGTGGTTAACCTGGGGGGAGACCGCCCGGTAAAAATGATGGACGTGATATCTATGATTGAAGAGCGCCTCGGCAAAAGCGCTGACATCGATAAAAGGGAAACTGCACCTGCGGATATGCCCTCAACATGGGCTGATATTCACAAGGCGCAGAGACTGCTCGACTGGCGCCCCGAGGTTTCGCTGGAGACAGGCTTGGAAGCTGCAATCTCGTGGTATCTCCAGGAGCGGGATTGGGCGGAATCCATCCCAACCACTGACTAGATGAACATGCTCCGTTCGCTGTATCGCCTCGGCTCCGCCTCTCTGAAGCGATTTATTTCCCATCCACTATTTCAGCGTGTGATCCGTAACACGGGATACCTTTTCAGCGCGCAGACGATCGCTGCGGGTCTGAGTATGGGTCAGGGCATCCTGACGGCGAGGTTGCTGGGCGTTGAGGGGGCTGGTCTGGTTGGGATTATCACGCAGTTCTCCAGCAATATTTACCGTCTAATCTCTTTCCGCATGAGTGAACTTGTCGTCAGTTTTGTGGGTGAGTTCAGTGCGAAAGAGCAGGATGCACAGGCGGCAGCGGTGTTTAAGGCAGCGGCTTTTATTGAGTTGATCGGGTCAATTGTCGCCTATGGGCTTGTGGTTCTGCTCTCCCCGCTGGCGGCGCGTCTCTTCGCACACAATCCTGACATCGCCCCCCTATTTGCTCTTTATGGGGTCTACGTTTTAGCGAGTTTATTCTCTGAGAGTGCTATCGGCTTGCTCCAGTACTTCAATCGCTTTGGCGTGATTGCCTACGCGACGATCGGGCAGAGCATATTAACGATTTTGATCATCACTGCAGCTTTCGTCCGCGGGGGTGATCTAAGAGATGTTGTCATCGCCTACCTGGTCGGAAAAGTGGTGTGGGGTTTATTTATTTCACTGGCTGGACTGTGGCAGGCGCATAAAGTATGGGGTCGGGGATGGTGGCGAGCGCCTTTATCGCTATTAGCTCCGCGCCGTGCAGAACTGGTGCGCTTTGGTATTAGCACGAACCTCTCCGGGACAATTAAATTAATCTCAAGAGATAGCGAGATGCTCTGGCTGGCTTACTTTAGCACCCCATTGCAGGTGGGTTACTACAAGATTGCCAAGGCGATCATGAATATCCTGATGACCCCTGTTACTCCGTTGATCAGCACGACGTACAGGGAAGTAGCGAGAGAGGTGGCAAACCGTCACTGGGAGAACGTCCGCTACTTATTGCGCAGCGGGACTATTCTCGCTGCCGCCTGGACTCTACCTGCCAGCCTTGGGCTTGTGCTCTTTGGACCTTGGATAGTCGGTTTATATGGACCGGATTTCCTTCCTACTTCCTATATCAATATTCTCATCCTTCTCGTCGGTGTGATAGCCGTCAACATTTTTTATTGGAACCAGCTTGTCCTGCTGCCGCTTGGTCTTCCTGATTATCCAGCAAAAGCTCATTTCGTATTCGCAATTGGCAAAGTCATCGGAACGATACTGCTCGTCCCTGTAATGGGGGCCAATGGTATGGCGATTTTATTAAGCGCTTACCTCTTCCTCACAACTGCTGTTCTTGTTTGGAAAACTCTGCGAGAACTCCAGCGAGTTTCGATAGAACCAGCGCAGGCTTAAGGCGGTTGAATTATCATGCGAATCGCACTTATCTCCGCTTCAAGGGTGCCGTCTCGGACGGCCAATTCCATTGAGGTAATGAAGGTCTGCCAGGCTTTCGTTGATTTGGGTCATGAAATTCATCTCTGGCTGCCAGGTCCTGAGCCAAAGATGGTCTGGGCGGACCTGAAAGAGCTATATGGCATTCGAGAACCATTCCCGATTTCCTGGCTAACCAGTTTCGAAGTTTTTCGGCGATATGATTTTTCCCTTCGAGCAGTCTTGAAGGCGCGGGCGTGGGATCCGTCGCTATTCTATGTGTGGCCGCTTCAGGCAGCGGCGATTGCTTCATCTTTGGGGCTGCCGACTGCTTTGGAGGTTCATGATCGCCCGCAAGGTCGTCTGGGCCCGATCCTGTTTCGCAGATTCCTTGAGGGTAGAGGTGCGGCCAGGGTTCTGCCGATCACCGAGGCAATGCGTGAGTGGTTAAGTGATGCTTATCAAGTTGATCTTGAGCCGCCTTTCGCACTTGTCGCTCCGATGGGGGTGGACCTGGCGCAATATCACAATCTCCCTGATCCGGAAAAGTCGAGAGATAAACTAGATCTTACACAGGGTTTCACAGCCGGTTATGCTGGGCATCTCTATGCAGGGCGGGGGATTGATCTGCTAATGGACCTGGCCTGGCGCAACCCAGATGTCCATTTCTTATGGGCTGGGGGTGAACCCGAAGCGGTTGAGTTCTGGCGCAGCCGGCTGCAGAAAGCTGGCTTGCAGAATGTCCAGCTATTGGGTTTTGTTCCCAACGAGCGGCTGCCGCTGGTTCAGGCGGCTTGTGATGTGCTGCTCATGCCCTATGAGCCTAAGATTTCCGTCAGCAGCGGGGGAGATACGGCGCAATTTGCCAGCCCGATGAAGCAGTTTGAGTATCTCGCCTCGGGAAGAGCGATCCTCGCCAGTGATTTACCGGTTTTTCGTGAGGTCCTGAATGAGGAGAACGCGGTTTTGCTCCCGCCCAATGATGTGGCGGCATGGGACCAAGCGCTGAATCAATTGATGGCGGAGGGTAGCCGCCGGAATACGCTCGGGGAGAGGGCGGGCAAAGACGCCGCTCAATACGACTGGCGTGACCGCGCCATACGGCTGTTGGATGGATTGGAAAAAAGCGATGCTGCATGATCTTGGCGCACGTTTAGGGACGTTTGTACGGAAGCGGCAATTCCTTTGGCCAGGATCTCTTCTGCTATTAGGGGTGTTGTTGCGCGCCTGGTTGTGGTTCAGTTATGAACCGATATCCTATGGCGATACAGGATCCTACATGCGTCTGGGGGAAGCCCTCAAAGATCTATCCTTCAGCGGTTATGACGGCACACGCGTCCCCGGTTATCCGGCCTTTCTGGCGCTGCTTGATTTGCAGCCCGATCGAGTGTGGTTCGTGCAGATGCTCTTGGGGTTGATGATCTCGATGCTTATGTACTGGATCACCTGGCGGACGACGAACAGTATGGCGCTCGGGTTTGTCGTTGGCGCTCTCTACAATCTCATCCCCGGGCAGTTCCTCTTTGAAGCCAACCTCCTGACGGAAACGCTTACGACGTTCTTTGTCGTTCTAAGTCTTTGCTTGTTCGTTTGTTTCACCCGCCATAGAAGACCTGCTTGGGGATATGCTCTCGTGCTATTACTGGGCGTGGCAGTCAGCGTGGTGGGTTTGATCCGTCCATTGTTTTTTCCATTGACGGTGTGGTTCCTTCCCTTCGTCTGGTTTGCAGCAAACGGGGATTGGAAAAAAAAGCTGCTGTTCGTGGCGTTGTATTCCCTCGGACCGTTATTCCTGCAGGGCAGCTGGTTGGTCTACATGAAACAGCATTATCACGTAATATCGCCCACAGCGATGGCGGGCTACAGCCTCGTGCAGCATACAGGGGAGTACTTCGAGTTTCTACCCGATGAGTACGCATCTATTCGCGACACCTATATCCGCTTCCGAGATGCGCAGATCGCTGCGCGAGGGGTGCAGACCAATGCCATTTGGGAGGCGATCCCGGAGATATCGAAGGCCTCGGGTTTAGGTTTCTATGAGCTTGCGCGTGAGATGCAGCGGCTCTCCTGGTGGTTGATCAGGCATCATCCCGATCTCTATTTAAAGAACGTCATCGCCGGCTGGATCTCCTTCTGGAAAGCGCCCGTTTATTGGCGTCCAGAAGCGGTACAATCAGTATTTGCAGGGGAAATCTTGAGTGGGATGGCGATTGTTGGAAGAGGAATCTCCATGCTGGCGAATTTCCTATTCCTCGTTTTCAGCGTGTTGGTTGCCGCGAGCGCCAGGTGGCGCCGAAGATTGCAGTTCGATTTAATTTCAATGGCGGTGGGGGGGATGATCTGGATGATTTCCATCCTGCAAACGCTGCTCGATCATGGCGACAACCCGCGTTTTCTTGTACCTTTGCAGGTATTGGTACTTTATCTGGTTGTCCGCAGTATCTGGTTTTGGAGCAAGGGAAGAGTCGGCCTGGAGGTCATTGACCGTTGAAACGAATTGGGATTGCCCTGGCGTGGATTCTCCCTACGCTGGTTGCTTGCGCCATCTTGTCCAGTTCTGACCTCGTTGGATTCACCATCCAAGGCTGGTTGGCTTATTCACTATTAATGAGCATCTCCTTGCTCATTATTTATTTGGTTTGGAAGTTTTATGAGAAGGAAGGCGCGGGAAAAGCTCTTCTTGTGGCGGCACTGGTCGCCCTGGGTTTGCGAGTTCTCGTGGGGGTTGTGCTTTTTCGGGGTTTGCCAGTCTGGGGTTATGACGAGAAACCACAAAGGGCTGGATATGTGTTCTGGGATTCTTACAAGCGCGATACCGATGCCTGGTCGCGATCCGGCATGGACCAAGCTCTAACAACCGCGTTTACAAACCCAACGGGAAGCGACCAATATGGGGGGGTACTCTTCATTAGTTCCAGCATCTATCGCTACCTCAGCCCGGACACCCAGCGACCTTTATTAATCGTCGTAGTATCAGCCGCGGTTTCGGCGCTGGCGGTGCTTTTCGCTTGGGGATTTGCGGCCTCTGCTATAGGGGACAAAGCGGCGATGATCACTGCTTGGATAATGGCGCTTTACCCTGAGGCGGTGCTGCTGGGTTCATCGCAGATGCGCGAGCCCTTTCTCATCGCCGCCCTGGCCGCTGCCCTGTATGGATATTCACGGATCCGCAAGGGGGAGTTGAAGTGCGGGATCGCGATCGTTGTGGCACCTGCGTTGATCTTAGCCTTGCCAATATCACCACCATTTGTGATCGTGATCTTTACGATTGTTGCTTCAGCTTGGTTTTGGGAAGGGCTTGGAATTGGGCGGCGTAAAAAGTGGCTCGTTCTTGCCCTGCTTGGCGTGGTTGTCCTGGCAGCTCTAGCCCTGGCTGTCCGAGCGTGGGCGGGTTTGGATGCCATCGCCGGTTCCCCCTGGGAAGTTGTTCGAGCATGGTGGGTGAATGCAGGGGATCAATGGCGGGTTACACTCGTCAGCGAACAATCAGATATGCTCGATACCTTGCTTGATCGTTTGCCGGGCAGTTTTCAGACCCCTTTCCTCGTCCTATATGGTCTTATTCAACCTTTCCTGCCGGCTGCCTTGATTGCACCGGGTGCGCCTATCTGGCGCAGCATCGGTATTTGGCGCAGTCTGGGATGGTTCTTGATGCTGCCGTTCCTGCTTTATGGGACCTGGCTGGCTTTCAGAAGAAAGGGATGGAGGAGTCTGGAGTTCTATCTCGCAGTTCTAATCTGGGTGACGGCGTTGATTTCCTCCTACCGTGCCCCGGGGTACCAGTGGGATAACCCTCGCTATCGGGTTATATTCCTTGTGGCTCAGGCTGCACTGATCGCGTGGACTTGGGTTGAGGTCCGTCAAACTGAAACCCCCTGGTTGAAACGCTGGTTCGTAATCCTCAGCGTTGACTATCTACTCGTAACATACTGGTACATCGGTCGATATTACAACACGCCCACACTCAGCTTAGAAGCAACATTAGGGAGTATCCTCTTCTTAACGACCATCTATCTCGCAGGAATGCTCCTATCTGACGTTATTCGTACGA
>DAOWMX010000226.1 GCA_030642885.1 Anaerolineales bacterium
ATAACCTGGGGGGGGGATGGAGCGGAGGCAATCCTCGAATGATGAAGGATGGGGGGTGAAGTGTCGAGAAACGGTCGTATGCCAATTGTCATCCCGGGTGGCGTACAAGCAGAGATCAAAAACACAAAAGTCCGTGTCAAAGGCCCTAAGGGTGAGTTGACGAGGGAGTTTCGGCCGGAGATGTTGATCAAGCTTGAAGATGGGGTTATCACGGTTGAGAAACCTTCGGACGAACCGCGGATGCGCGCATTCCACGGCCTTACTCGTTCGCTGATCAATAATATGGTTGTGGGCGTGAGCGAGGGATTTGAAAAAAACCTTCAGATTGAAGGAGTAGGTTATCGACCGGAGCTCGAAGGGAAGGATCTCATCGTGCACGTTGGTTTCTCCCATCCCGTGCGTGTCTCGCCTCTTGAAGGTATTGAATTCGAGGTCGACACACGTGCGCGTACGATTATTGTAAAGGGAATCGATAAAGAATTGGTCGGCCGGGTTGCTGCAGACATCCGCAAGATTCGCCCACCGGAACCTTACAAAGGTAAGGGAATCCGTTATCAGGGCGAGTATGTCCGTCGTAAACCCGGTAAGGCCGGTAAGGTGATGGCGTAATTATGGCGAAAGAAAGCAGAAATAAGAAGCGCACACGACGCCATGGTCGGGTGCGGAAAAAAATCTCGGGAACCGCTGGCCGTCCGCGCTTGAACGTCTTCCGGAGCTTAAACCAGATCTACGCACAAGTCATCGATGATGAGCGTGGGCATACAATTACAGCGGTCTCCACCATTGAGCAGGCTCTTCGGCCGAAACTAAAGGATTTGAACAAAACAGAACAGGCCGCAGTCGTGGGGCAGGAGCTGGCAAAAAAAGCGAAGAAAGAAGGCATCAAGGAAGTTGTCTTTGACCGCGGCGGTTTCCGTTATCATGGTCGTATTAAGGCACTAGCCGAGGCGGCTCGAGAAGCCGGTCTTGAATTCTAGAGAATAAGGAGAGCGATCGGTGAGAAAAAACTTTCGGGATCGTAAAGACGATCGTGATGAATTCGACGAGCGAGTAATTGATATCTCCAGAGTTGCCAAGGTAGTCAAGGGTGGCCGTCGTTTTGCATTCCGTGTCACCGTTGTTGTGGGCGACAATAAGGGGCGGGTGGGACTTGGCGTAGGAAAGGCGCGAGGTGTTCCGGACGCCATCCGCAAAGCAGGCGAGAAAGCACGTAAGAATATGCGCCAGATCTCTCTTGTGGGGTCGACCATACCTCATCAAGTTTACTCGAAACACGGTGGAGCGATTGTCATGCTAAAGCCCGCGTCTCCAGGTACAGGAGTCATTGCCGGTGGCGCGGTGCGTGCTGTACTGCAGGTTGCAGGAGTGCACAACATCCTTACGAAGTCTCTTGGCAGCGCGAATGTCCTAAATGTCGCCAGAGCGACGATTAAAGGGCTCCAAGATCTTAAATGGATCGAGGAGGAGACCGCAAAGCGAGGTAAGGATCGGCAACAAATAATGCCATTCTGGGAGCGAGAGCGCAATGGCTAAACGAGCAAGCAAGGGAAAAGCCTTGCGCATTACATTGGTGAAGAGCCCGATCGGGTATTCTGAGCGACAAAAGCGGACCGTTCGCGCCCTCGGGTTGCGCCGGCTGCGTCAAACGGTTGAGCACAATGACAACCCAGCATTGCGCGGAATGATCATAAAAATTCAACACCTGGTACAGGTTGAGGAGTAACAACCGATGAAACTACACGATCTTCAACCACGCTACGGCGCTAAAAAGCGCCGCAAGCGGGTTGGCCGGGGAATATCGGCTGGACAAGGGAAAACAGCGGGACGCGGCGTAAAGGGGTATGGTGCACGCGCCGGGTCCGGTGGGAAGTTATATTTTCAGGGTGGGAATCTGCCTTTCTACCGCAGTCTCCCATTCAAAAGAGGGTTTACCAACATCAATCGCATCGTTTGGTACGAGGTGAATCTCGATAATTTGTCTGAGTTGAAAGCCGACGCCGAAGTTACTCCGGATAGCCTTGTCGAAGCTGGCATCCTGCGTAATGCGCGAAAGCCAGTAGTTTTATTAGGCCGCGGAGAGATTAAAGTGCCGTTGAAGATTCGTGTGCATCGGATCACTCAAGGGGCAAAGAAAAAGATCGAAGCTGCGGGTGGAACGGTCGAGCTGCTAGAGATTTGAAATCAGCGGCCCAAAAGGAGTAAGGGATGCGACGCTCTGCGTGGCGCTTTCTATTCATATCATCGGATATTCGTAATCGAATCCTGATTTCGATATTGCTGCTGATCCTCTACCGGTTTGTGGCACACGTTCCCGTTCCAGGAGTTAACCGCTTAGCCATTGAAGGTGTGATGAGTGGCTCGGGGCAAGGACAGACGCTATTCGGTCTATTAGACTTGCTTTCCGGCGGAACTGTATCGAACTTTTCTGTCCTGGCAATGGGTGTCTACCCCTACATCACCTCGCAGATTATCCTGCAGCTTCTGGTTCCCATCATCCCCGCGCTTCAGCGGCGCATGGAAGATGATCCCCGAGAAGCCCGCAAATGGCAGGAAAAATGGACGTATTATCTTGCGGTGCCGATGTCAGCCCTGCAGGCTGTGGGCCAGATTAGACTTTTTGAGCAGTACGCCACTGGACAGGGAGGGAGCATCCTCAACACTCCACTGGGACTAAACCTGGCCACAATGACAACCATCTTGACGATGACTGCGGGCACGATGTTCGCGATCTGGCTGGGAGAGCTTATCTCTGAGTTCGGGATTAAGAATCAGGGTCTTTCGTTGATCATTTTCTCTGGAATCGTCACCCAAATCCCGAGCAACGTTGGCCAGCTTCTCACCGGCGGTTATGAGCAGGCCATCCCAATGGGGATTTTCCTGGTGTTCCTAACTTTAACAACGATCTTTGTCATAGTTTATGTTCAGGAAGGGCGTCGGAATGTGCCTGTAATGTACCCGGGACGGCGTGTGGGAAATCGCATGTCAATGCCTGTTAAAGGCACGTTGCCATTGATGGTTAACATGGCGGGCATGATCCCGATCATCTTTGCACAATCGATCCTGACCTTCCCTGCAGTTTTGGCGCAGTTTTTCATCGGCTCAGAGAATGAGACCATTCAGAACATCGCAATGTTCCTTCAGAATACCTTCGGTGGTTTCAGCGATATCTACTGGATTCTATACTTCCTGATGGTTGTGGCTTTTACCTTCTTCTACACTGATGTTCTCTTCTCGCAGCAGAATTACGGCGAGAATCTGAAACGATCTGGTGCACAGATCCCGGGTGTGACAAAAGGCGCCGCCACGCAGCGCTATCTGACGCGCGTGATGCGGCGGATCACGTTTGTGGGCGCGTTCTTCCTGGGTACCGTGGCAATTATGCCATTTTTGGTGGGACTGTTCTGGCCCATGGGAGATACGAATACGGGGTTATTGCTGGTTTCATCTTCTGGTTTGCTGATCGTGGTTGGCGTCGTTCGGGATTTGTATCGCTCAATCGAGGCTGAGCTTAAACTTCGCGGCTATGATCAGGCGGTATTGGTACGTTAGCTCGAGCACCTTACAAACAAAACAGAATTGGACCAGGCGGCGGAGATGGTTATCGACAAGGGTGAGTTAATCCCGGAACGAATCATGATCGACAATGTGACCGATATCCTAAGAAGCGACCGGGTTATGAGGGTGAACGGATGACCTTGAAGCGGGGAATTGTCTTGAAAAGCTCGCGTGAACTTGCATTGATGCGCGAGGCAGGGAAAATCAACGCCCGAGCTCTGGCCGCGGCGCTCGAAGTCGTGCGCCCTGGCGTTACGACTGCTGCTGTGAATCGTGCCGCCGCAGAAGTGCTCAAGAAATCCGGTTCGGTACCAGTGTTTGTTGGTGTTCCGGGAGCGTATCCTTATCCTGCCGAAACGACGATTTCGATAAACGACGAATTGGTACATGGAATTCCTGGGGACCGTCGTTTAGAGAATGGGGATATCGTAAGCATAGATTGCGGGACGCTCCACGATGGCTTTGTAGCCGACTCTGCGCTGACTGTTGGAGTGGGGGAGATCGCAGAGGAAGCACAGAAGCTCCTCCGGATCACACGCGAGGCGTTATTCG
>DAOWMX010000047.1 GCA_030642885.1 Anaerolineales bacterium
CATGCCTTTCCCAGCGTGACCCTGCTCATCGGCATCTACTTCGTATTGCGCACCCTCAAACTGTACAACACGAATCTGGGAGTCGGTCTTGTGATGATCAGTTTCGAACTGCCTTTCGGCATCTGGTTGATGAAAGGTTTCTTTGACAACGTCTCCTGGGATATGGAACGGGCAGCCCTAATTGACGGAGCTTCACGCCTGCGGGTCTGGTGGGAGATCATTATGCCTACCATTAAACCGGGCGTAGCGGCGTTAGCCATCTTCGCCTTCATCTCCGGCTGGAACGCCTGGCTGATCCCCAAAACCTTCACCATCGGTGCTGGTCAAAACGCGACTCTGTCTGTCTATTTACAGAACTTTATGGGTGATACAGTAGCTGTCCAATGGGGGATGGTCACCGCGGTGGGGCTGTTCCAGCTCATCCCGGTGGCGATCTTCTTCATCTTCACGCAGGATCTGCTGTTGAGCATCTACGCTGGTGGGGCCAAAGGTGGCACGTGATATAGATCCCGGATTGCTCATTTCGGGTTGCGGAAAGGAGCCGACATAGTCTGCGAGGGCTAAATAAGTGACCCGCTAATGGCAAGGAGATTATTATGGAAGTAAAACTTGAAAACTTGAGCAAGCGTTGGGGAAAGGTCGTTGGCGCCGACCACATTAACCTGGACATCGACGATGGTGAGTTCGTAGCCTTCCTGGGTCCCTCCGGCTGCGGAAAAACCACCACGCTGTTGATGGTCGCCGGAATCTATAAACCTACGGAGGGCACCATTCGTTTCGGCGAACGCGCCGTCAACCACGTGGAGCCCAAAGATCGCAACATCGGCATGGTCTTCCAGAGCTACGCCCTCTATCCCCACATGACCGTCTTCCAGAACATCAGCTATCCTCTCAAACTGCAAAAAATCCCCAAGGAAGAAATGATAAAGCGGACGCAGAAAGTGGCTGATATGATGGACATCGGACACTTGATGGATCGCAAGCCAGCCCAACTCTCCGGCGGGCAGCAGCAGCGCGTAGCCCTGGGCCGTGCCCTGGTCAAAGAGCCTAAACTGCTACTCTTCGACGAACCACTCTCCAACCTGGACGCGCGCCTGCGCCTCTCCATGCGCGGCGAAATCAAACGGCTTCAGGTAGAACTGGGAGTCACCTCTATCTACGTCACCCACGACCAAGTGGAGGCGATGACTATGGCCGACCGTATAGCTGTGATGAAAGAAGGCGAACTTCAAGCTTATGACCCACCGGATGTACTCTATGACCAGCCGCTCACTCTGTTTGTGGCCAGCTTCGTGGGCAATCCGCCGATGAACTTCCTGGAGGTGGAGGTCTCTCGCGAAAACGGCGATTATCACACCCGTCGTGATAAGTTTGACGTGATCGTACCTACCGACCGAGGTGAGAAGGCCGCCGGCAAAGGTAAAGTCATTCTGGGCATCCGCCCCGAAGATATAACCGTCGCCGATGAGGGCGTCAACGGTGAGATCTACACAGTCGAGCCGCTGGGCCGTGATGACTTGGTTACCGTGCATATCGGTGATGCCAGCATCCACATGCTGGCTGATCCTACGTTGGGTTTGAAAATGGGCCAGACCGTAACGCTCGGCTTCAACACTCATAAAGTACAGTTCTTCGATCCCGAGACGGATAAATCGCTACTCTGGACTGACTAAAACGTGATATGGGCAACGCAATGTATCGAAACGGTGTTTATGAAACCGTTTTGCATTTTGCGTTTTGCGCGGTGGCACTAATTATGAAAATGGCGACCGAGAGCAGGGGCCGTCGGCTGCTAATCTCTAAATCAGTTTATACGCTCGTGAGTCCATCAACACGATATCTGTCACGGGCCCTTTTCTCGATCACGCTTATGTGGTGGACACTTAGACCGAATATCTCTGGAGCATGTCATCGATTTGAAAAATCCTAAGATAAGGATATTTCACAGTCACAGGTGGCTGCATAATGATTCATAACATCGCCCATCGGGGCGCATCTGCATACGAACCTGAAAACACCCTGCGCGCTTTCGAGCGAGCCATCGAAATGGGCGCTACGATGCTTGAGCTGGACGTGCATCTCTCGCGAGATGACCACCCCATGGTGATCCACGACGCCGATCTGTCACGGACCACCAACGGCACAGGGCAGATTGCCGATCTCTCCCTGGCCCAGATCAAACGCTTCGACGCTGGCTTGGGCGAGCGGGTGCCTACCCTGGATGAGGTCATTGATCTGGCGCGCGGTCGGGTGAAGCTCTATATCGAATTGAAAGGACAAGATGCCCCGGAACAGGTGGTGAAGACATTACAAAAGGCAGATTTTCTCGACCAGGTCATTGTTGGCTCATTCTATCCCTGGCTCCCCCAAAAGATCAAGTTCTTGGAGCCGGTGATTCGCACCTCAGTGCTCATCCGTCTTGAGGATCGGCAGGCCGATTTTGTCGCCTGGACCCTCGCAGTTGGGGCGGATTACGCCCATCCCTGTTGGGAACGAGGATCTAATACACCGCATGAGCTCCTCACGCCTGCGATAAGCGCCAACTTCCGCCAAAACGGTCTCGGCATCCTCCTTTGGCACGAAGAACGTCCAGCTGAACTGTGCGAGCTGGTGAAACTTGATGTGGACGGCATCTGCACCGATAAGCCCGACTTGTTGTCAGAGATAATTCAGAAAGAGCAGGAGAAAACCGGGATATGACGCTGCAAAATGACGTAGATATTATGATGATCGGTCACTTTGCCAAAGACCGATTGGTGATTGACGGGCATAGTGAATACGCCTCTGGAGGGGCCGTCTACTATGGCAGCGTCGCTCTCCGGCGCTTGAGTGTGAGCGTGGCGGTTGTCACGCGTCTGCACCTTGACGATTACCCCTTGCTGGACGAATTGAAGCAAGAGGGCGTGCAGGTTTTTACCACATCCGCCCCTGCGACTTCGGGCATTGAAAACATCTACAACTCGGTCGACATGGAGCGACGAATCTGTAAACTGATCGAGTTCGCCGGGCCATTCCAACTGGAAGAAGTCCCCGCACTGTCTGCTCACATCTACCTAATCGCCCCAATCATCGCTGGTGAGATTGACCTGTCGCTGCTTAAATCATTGGCGCAGCGTGGCCCAGTGGCGATTGACGTTCAGGGTTTTGTCCGCGCCCGTGAGGATGGTCACCTGGTCTTCCGCCAATGGTCTGAGATGGAGGAGGGCTTGTCACATGTGACCTACTTGAAATTAGACCGTGCCGAGGCCGAACTATTGACCGGACAGACCGATCTCCAGATAGCCGCCCGCCAATTGGCAGAATACGGTCCGCGTGAGATTGTCGTAACGCAGTCATCGGGAGTGACTGTTTTTGCCAATGGCGATCTCTACGAAGCCCCATTCACCTCTCGTTCACTCGAAGGTCGCACCGGTCGAGGCGATACTTGCTTTGCTACCTACCTCGGGAAACGGTTGACAACATCGCCATGGGATGCGTGTCGCTACGCTTCCGCGGTCACATCACTGAAGCAGGAAAAGCCTGGTCCCTGGCGCGGTACGCCAGAGGATGTCGAGGATTTGCTCGCGAGCCGATAGCCATGGGGAAATTCACAGTTTCATCCCTCATATTCTGCTTGTGGGGACTTTCCGCCTGTGCAGGGGCGGAACCGCTACATGCGCCGCCGGGCCTGGTAGGTGAACCCGCCAGCTACGAAGACCTGGCCCGTCACTACGCGCCTGTCATCCGTCAGGGTGCAATCACCGACCAGGATTACATCACCGCGGTAGACTTCGATGGCGACTGGGTCGGTAACAATAATTGGGAGAACCAACCCACCGGCGATCTCTCGGCTTATGTCTATTACTCGGTCATCGAATCAGAGACCCATTGGTTCATCTTCTACTCCCTGTTTCATCCCCGGGATTACACCTACGAGGACTGTCACACCAGCGGAGGGTGCCACGAAAATGACCTGGAATCCATCCAGTTGACAGTAGAGAAAGACGGCACTCGCTTCGGTAGGCCGAAGGCACTCGAAACACTGGCCCACAGCGCCATCTACCTGTACATCCTCGATGACACGGTGGGCGATAATTTTCTCGACGTCACGGGGATAGCTGTGCTGGAAGGGGATCACCCCGTTGTCTGGGTTGAGGCCCTTGGTCATGGTATCTATGGCCACAGAGGAACGGGTTCTCTCATCGACCCCTTTCTCTTTCGAGGGGGTGTGGTAATCTATCGACTGGGAGAGGAAGCCGAAGCGCCGCTGGGTATAGATGATGAGCATGTCTCATATAAACTTGTACCCATTTACGACAAACTGTGGTCGCGTAGAAATGACATCGGTGACGGCAGGACATTCGATGGACCCTTCGTGTATCGGGGGGAGGTATTGCCCATGGCCATCGACGGGGATGATTTCTCCACGGATAGAGCCAACACGCCTTGGGGATACTATCAGACGACGGGAGAGGTGCTATCGCAAGGCGATTGGTTTCTGGACCCGGCCAGCGCCTTGATTTTCCACGCCAGTTTCAGCGCTGAATTCTCCCTGAAGTATCTTTTCAATCCCTTCTTGGTCGACTTGGGATTGCTCCCGGAGGGATAGCCTGAATGGATGACTGCACGCATTCCCCAATTCTGATCCATCACGCAGCGAAGCGCGGGCACAACCACCCGCCAAGCTCCTTACGGGCGATCCGTGCGTGCCTGGACGCCGGTGCACGGGTGATCGAAGTAGACATTTCTCCCCTCAAAGATGGCGACTTCCTACTCTTTCATAACCAACGTTTGGAGGATGGAACCGATGGCTCCGGTCTGGTCGCTGACCAGGCAGCCTCTGAAGTACGCCAGCTGCATTACACCCGAGAGCGAGGAGAAAACTCTGAACCGGTTGGCTTTCTTAATCAGGCGCTGGAATTACTGCGCCTCCATCCTCAGACGGTCGAACTGCAACTCGATCTCAAACCTTACACCCGATACACGGATTCGTTGCTGATGAATTTGTTGCGGGCTGTGGAGCCGGTGAAAGATCGGATTCGGGTGACCAGCCCAGCCGATTGGGCTATCCGCCGTTTGCGCGCCCTCGATGCCGATCTACCACTGGGGTTTGATCCAATTCTGTATTTTAATGTGGGATCAGACGAAGAGCGAGATCCTCGGAAGCCTCCCTTCCGTCTAGGTGAGTACGGTTATTGGGATGATCACCCGTTGGCCAGTCGTCGTTGGGGTGAAACGAAAGAGTACTTAGCCGTCAGAGCTGAAGCGCTATGGGTTCAAGCGCCGAGCGCGGCGGTGTGGTATATCCCAGCCCAAACCCTCGAACTTACTCTCAATGACGGTTTTGATTGGATTATGTATCTTCACGGATGCGGGGCGGAGGTAGACGTTTGGACGCTCAACCCGGATCGAGTAGAGCATATCGCTGTGGCTCAGCGCTTGATCGCTGCTGGCGTTGATAGAATCACGACCACTGATGCCCCAGCCATGGCCGCCGCTTTGGAACCCCCTGTACTTTTTTAAGAACATCAAATGGATGACTCATATTCAATCCAAACCAGACGCAATTGGAAACGAGCCAGGCGCGCGGCTTTTGTCCAAGATGTCCTTACCACCTTCCGCCAACGCCCGGTGGATTTGCTGCCCTTTGAGGGGGTGCGAGAGCAGCTGCAATTGCGCGAGCATCGGTACCTGGGTTTGCAGGACGTGCCCTTGGATAACATTATTGGCAGCGTTGGGCGATATCAAAATTTCACTCGCGACTTTTTTCCACGTCAAGACGAACTCGAGAGGCGATGGCGGAAAATCGACCAGCTTGTAAACGTGGGTGGGGGCGTGCCGCCAATTGAGCTTTATAAAGTGGGTAACGTGTACTTTGTGCGCGACGGCAACCATCGGGTTTCGGTGGCGAGGCAGAACAACACCCCCTCCATCCAAGCTTACATCTGGGAGTATGAGACCCGCGTTCCCCTGAACCAGGATTCCGATGTTAACGATTTGTTGACCGAGGCTGCATACGGCGCCTTTCTGGAGCACACTCACATCGATCGCCTCTGCCCGGATATAAACCTCGAACTCACACAGCCGGATGGGTACGAGGATCTGCTGTATGAGATTGCGGCGCTACAACAAAGTCTTCCAACGACCGACGAGCTCGAAGTGCCTTTTGATCAAGTGGTGAAATGTTGGTGTGACACGCATTACAACCCAATTGTCAAAATCATCCGCCAACAGGAAATCCTCCAAGAATTCCCCAACCACACCGAGGCTGATCTATATCTCTGGCTGCGGCGCAACCAGGAGGAACTCCTAATGCGTTACGATCAGGAGATCTTATTCGAAGAAGCCGCTTCCGACTTGGCACGCCGCTTCGGTGAAAAGCCAACGCCCGTTCGTCAGGTTAAGAAAGCTGTTGAACGATTAGGAGAACTCGGCGGTCGGCTGGTGGAGAGCATCCCTCCTAACAGGGAGGGTGGTGAAACCGACGAGACCGGTGTTGCCCTGATGGCTTCCATCCGCCGTGCGGTAATAACCACGCCGCCCTATCGCTTTCAGGGCGGGAACTGCGACGATTGGGAGATCTGGCGGGATGGGTTACGTGATCGACTGTGGGAACTCCTGGGTGTAGGTGAACGAGCACGGCGACCATTGGATCAGAAGGAGTTGAAGGCCGAGGTGGAAGAACGCGTGCAACTTGATGACCTGTGGCGGGAGTTGATCTGGTTGCAGACAGAGGAAAGCCTGCGCGTGCCCGTGTACTTGTTCCGCCCCGTGGAGGTCAAGAAACCACTGCCAGCGGTTGTGGTTTTCCCGGGTCACGGCACAATCGAGCAGACGGCCGGCCTGAAAAAATCCTATCAGCGCGCGAACGCACTAGCTTTGGCTCGAGCAGGTTTTATCACATTGACCATGGAGCTGCGCGGCTTCGGTCGTCTGGGCGCCATCGGCCACCTTCAAATAGACGCCTCTGCCCGACTGGTAGGACGAACGTGGTATGGCTTGCTTGTTCAGGATGGGATGCGCATCATCGATTACCTCCTCACCCGCCCGGAAGTCGATCCTGGAAACATCGGCGCTACTGGAATTGGCGCGGGGGGCGCGTTGACCATGTACACAGCTGCCCTCGACGAGCGAGTACGGGTGGCCATGATCAATAGCTATTTGGGGAAATACATCGTCACCTGCTTAGACGAAACACACTGCCCGTGCAATGACATCCCCAGCATCCTGTCCTACGCTGAAATGGGCGATGTGGCTGCTCTTATTGCGCCCCGACCGGTCATGTTTGTTAACGGTCGCCGCGATCCAGCCACCAGCAACGCGGCACGAGAGAGCTTTGCGGTCGTCCGGCAAATGTATCGGTTTTTAGGCGCCTCGCGTCAAACAGTTCTTCTTGAGCCGGAAGAGATGGGGCATTTTTATGACAAACAACTGGCGAGCAACTGGTTTCAGCGCTGGTTGGCTTTGGAGAGTGTAGAGAGATGGTATGAATAAGCCCCATGGGTTCCCTCAACTCCAGAATCCTTCCTTCTTATTTTTATCTGAGGGTCAATCTACGAGGTAGCCAGGGTGGAATAACTAGCTCATCTGGCCTCTCGGTCATAGCTTGAACGGGAGAAATGGGATTGGCGGCATCCTTTCGTAAGCCATCCTCTTGAGTTCCATCAACACCTTCTTCATCTGTCCGTTGACCGGCTACAAGCCGCGCGGTATAATCTGCCGGTTGCACGCTTTGTGAAGCAATCCATTATTAGAGGAAATTTGAATGCCGAAACGCACATATCAACCGAAGATACGTCGCAGACTTCGAGTGCATGGATTTCGATCCCGGATGTCAACAAAGGGCGGTCGATCCGTCATAAAGGCTCGCCGCCGTAAAGGCCGTCATCATCTCTCTGTCCGGATGAATGAGCACGTCAAGAAAGTCAACTGGAAGGCTTGATCGGTCCCCAAGATAAGATGAGGGCCTGTTTCGACCGGCCAAGCGGATGAACCGAAAATACCGGCTAACCAATTCGTCCGACTTTCAGCGGGTGCGGCGCACAGGGAAATCCTATGCCCACCCGCTTGCCATTCTGATAGCCAGCGCGAACAATCGTCCCACCTCACGCTTTGGCTTCACAACTGGTAAAGCCCTCGGCTCTGCAGTGCGAAGAAACCGGACAAAACGCCTCCTGCGCGAGGCGATTCGAGTGCACTTGGCCGCGATTAAACCTGGCTGGGATATCGTGATAATTGCACGGCCAAAAATTATTGAAAGTTCTTGGAGCGAGATTCAAGAGGCAATTACAAACCTTATTCAACGTGCAGAATTGTTCGATAAATAACGGGCGAAGTATGAGTGATCACATTCAAGATCTAGAACCAGGGCTGAGGGATATTCCTATAACGTGGGAAAACCTTCCCCGCCTACCTTTTCTTGCGTTCATCCGGCTCTACCAGGTAGTACTCTCTCCAGGGCTACCATCGGGTTCCTGCCGTTTCGAACCGACCTGTTCGCACTATGGTTATCAGGCGATTGTTAAATACGGCATCATTAAAGGCGGCGCACTGTCTGTATGGCGTATCTTACGCTGCCAGCCATTTCACCCCGGCGGATATGATCCCGTTCCTTAGGAGAATTATGAGTAAAGCAACCATTCCATTGAAGAAATTGTTTCTGCCAATAATCCTGGGCCTTTCTGCCCTCCTGCTAGTGGGCTGCTCTAGTCGCAGTATCATGGCTGCCTCAAGTTGGCCGGGATTAACGGTTGACGAGGACATCGCCTATTTGGCGTTCAACGAATACGTGCGCGCGGTCGACCTTTCGAGCGGACGTGACATCTGGAGTTATCCACCAGAAGCAGATGACAAGATCACGTTCTATGCCCCTCCGGCTATCGGACAGGATGGCATCGTCGTCATCGGAGGTTATAACAACGAAGTCCTTGCGTTAATGCCCAACAACTCCTTCGTAAATGTCCTGTGGTCATTCGAAGAAGCTACCGATCGCATCATCGGTGGGCCGGTAATCGTCGATAATATGGTTCTCGTCCCATCTGCTGACGGGCGACTATACGCGCTTGATCTTGAAACCGGTAAACCAGTATGGGACAAGCCATTCGAGGCGCAGCATGCACTTTGGTCCTCGCCGAAAATTCAAGATGACCGAATCTATCTGACCTCGTTAGACCACCACATCTACGCCTTGGATCTTGAAACGGGGCGTGAAATCTGGCAAGCAAATCTAAGTTCCACCATTTCCGACTCTCCTTCGCTCACTGAAGACCTTGTCTTCGCTGGAACTTTTGAGGGGATAATGTTCGCCCTCGACAAAAGCCACGGAGAGATTGTCTGGCAGTTCAAAGCAGATGGCGCGATCTGGGGTTCCCCCGTAATCCTTGACAGTGTAGGCTTCTTCGCAGATGTGTCGGGAACTGCCTACGCGTTAGACATTGCTTCCGGAAAAGAATTATGGCGAGAGGAATTGCCAGGCAGTTCCGCCGCTTCTCCTACGATCCTGGAAGACAGGGTTTATTTCATAAGTGAAACGGGTGAGGTGACTGCGTTCTTGCTTGAAAACGGTGATCCTGTTTGGCCGAGCAGCGCAAATATGGAGGGGCGGCTTCTCGCTGATGCGATCCCCACCGATTTTGGTCTGCTTGTTCCAGCTATGGAAAGCGAATGCGTGGTTTTTAGCGTAGACCCGAGCACGGGCGCTGCCCGATGCATTATCGAACCCAAGTAAAAGACAAAGGTGATCTTGTATGTGGAACACAATAATTCTTGAACCAATGATCAACTCACTGCTTTACATTTATAGCCTACTCGGGCATAACTTCGGTTGGGCGATCATCATCTTCACCGCGCTGGTGAGGCTCATTACCTTACCGCTTACAATCCAACAGATGCGCAGCACGATGGTGATGCAGGAAATCCAGGGCTCCGACCGCTACAAGAAGATGCAAGAGAAGTATAAGAAAGACAAGCAGAAACTCTCAGAAGAACAGATGAAACTGTTCAAAGACGTGGGTTACAACCCGATGAGCGGTTGCGTGGGACTGATCATCCAATTCCCGATTATCATCGGTCTCTACCAGTCCGTGATCCGAACACTTGCAGCCACACCGGTGCAATTATTTGATCTCTCCAAGCTCCTATATCCATTCACCTCCGCAAGCCTCATTCCAGTGAATAGCCAATTCCTATGGATGAATTTGGGCCAACCGGAGCGGCTTGTTCTGGACTTCCTGCCCTTTGCGATCCCTGTATTGACGATCCTCGTGGTTATCACCACCTATCTACAAACCAAGCTAACCACCCCAGCATCCCCCGATGCTCAAAGCCAGAGCATGACGAAGATGATGGGATTGTATATGCCTCTCCTGCTGGGTTACTTTGCCTACTCTCTGGCATCCGGTCTTGCACTGTACTTCTTCGCATCGAACCTTCTCGGGATCCTCCAGGGGTATATCATGCGAAGAATTCGGGAGCGCCCCGCATCATAGGCTGCATCAATCTGACATGAAACCATAGTCACTCTTAATCGGAAGGTTGCGAGATGAATGAAACAAGAACGAGCATCGAAGCGATAGCACCGTCAATTGAAGAAGCCATACTCAAGGGCGCCAAAGAGTGGGGCCTGCCCCCTGATGCGTTTGATGTGGAAGTATTAGATGAGGGCACAAAGGGGCTGCTCGGCTTCGGTGTTAGGCAGGCGCGGGTTCGTTTGACCGTTAGATCATCTTCTGACACCGGTAGTGTGGATATCAAGCGCGAGGAAACCGTCCAACGAGCTGGCGAAATTCAATCAGCTGTAGAGGGCAGCGATGAGGAAGCGCTTCAGATCACCCACGATACTGTAAGCGAGCTTCTTCAACGCATGGGCATCGAGGCGCGCATCGAAGC
>DAOWMX010000219.1 GCA_030642885.1 Anaerolineales bacterium
ACACAAACGCTGGGATCGATGGGAGATTGCCGTCGTCCTCGCACTCACCCTGGCGAGCCTTTTCCTGCGCGCATGGGGCGCGGACCACATGCCCTACGTTCTCAGCGGGGATGAGGGCTCCGCCGGACTCACAGCCTGGGAATTCCTTGACGGTCGCCGGAGCAACATTCTCGGGTTGGGTTGGTTTTCCTTCCCCTCGCTGTACTTCTGGATATTATCTTTATCCCAACGGGTTCTAGGTAGAACTGTGATCGCCATACGCTGGGTCTCAGCTTTGGCTGGAGCGCTGACGATTCCGGCCCTGTACTGGGCTTGCCGGTCGCTTTTCAACCGGCGTGTCGCTCTCCTCAGCGCAGCATGGTTAATGGCATTCCACCACCATATCTTCTTCAGCCGCGTCGCCTATAACAACATATGGGATGGACTTTTCTTCGTCATCGCGCTGGGCGCATTATGGAACGCCTGGGAATTCAACGATCGCCGATCATTCCTGCTCGCCGGTCTGGCTCTCGGCTTCGCTCAGTATTTCTACACGACATCACGTTTGATCCCCATCCTGCTTGCACTCTGGATGATCTGGCTGGCGAGGCGAGGCGAAGGATGGAAGTCACGCCTACCTGGGGTTGTATGCATGGTGCTGGCTGCCTTGAGTGTGTCCCTTCCTCTTGTGCTGTTGTACCTTCGCCACCCTGAGAGCCTACTCTTCACCGCCAGCAGGGTATCGATGCTCGTACCTGGCTGGATTGGGCCTGCTGCAGAAGCACTGGGAACAACTCCCGTCGGACTGGTATTCGAGCAAATCTGGGTGACCGCACTCGGTTTGACCGTCGCCGAGATCCAGGGAGTTTATTACGGCTCCGGAATTCCCATGCTGATTGGAGCTTCGGTATGGATCTTCTCAATCGGTCTTGTCTATTGTGCGATACATTTTCGCGAGGCGCGCTGCGGCTTGATTCTGATCACAATCCTGGCCGTACTGCTTGTCGGTGGGTTGAGCATCCAGGCGCCAAACGGACAACGAATGCTCTTTCTCTCTCCGATTCTTGCGATACTAATTGCCTCTACACTTGATGGAATAGCTGCGTTCATCAGCGGGCGGTGGCCGTTATTAAAACCCGTCGCCGCAGTCGGTATTTCACTGTTGATCGTCCTGATGGTGGGTGAAAACATTAAACATCTCTTCCTCGATTATTTTCCCACCGAGAACTACGGCAGCCTTAACGGCGAAGTGACCCAGGAGATTATCGAACTCCTCGAGGTTGAACCATCGCAAACATCTTTGTTTTTCTCAGGCGGCGAGCGGATGTCCGTGCACTCGATCCCCAGCCTGGCATATTTACTTCCCGATGCACGTACATACGACCTGCCGCCGCCATACGATTTGCCATACGATTTTTCATCCCAGGGACCATTTACATTATTTGCAATCCTCCCCGAAGAGACAGCAGCATTCGAGAAAATCACCTCGAGCTATGCAGATGGAATAACCCAACCACGCTATAATCGTCATGGACGGTTGCTTTTCTACCTACACAGAGTGGAAAATAAATGAACGCGTGTAAAATTCCAGGATAGACGGGGAGAGCCCATTGAAAGCGATTCTATTCGACCAACATGGAGATCCCGGTGTACTGCGCTACGATGAATTCCCTGCCCCTGAACCGGGCGCAGGTGAAGTCCAGGTCCAACTGCGGGCGGCAGCTTTAAACCGACTCGACCTGTGGGTCCGAGAGGGTTGGCCGGGATTGAAGCTGGAATATCCACACATCTCCGGCGCAGACGGAGCGGGAATCATATCTGCGCTGGGTGAAGGCGTGAATGGTCTGGAAGTTGGGGATCGCGTCGTGATCAACGCGAACCTCGGCTGTGGAGTTTGTGATTTCTGCCTGGCGGGAAAGGACAACATGTGCAGAGAATGGCACTTGTTGGGCGAGACCGTTCGCGGCACGCTGGCGCAGTACGTCGTCGTCCCGGAGAGAAATTTGCTCCCTCTCCCTGATGAGATCGAATTCGCATCTGCGGCAGCAGCAGGTCTTGTTTTCCACACTGCCTGGCATTCGCTGATCTCCCGAGGTGGTCTTAGCGCTGGAGAAAGCGTTCTGGTAATCGGCGCCTCCGGCGGTGTGAACAGCGCCAGCATCCAGATTGCGAAACTGGCTGGGGCGAAGGTGTTCGTCGTCGGTTCCAATGCTGATAAACTGCGACTGGCTGAATCCCTGGGAGCGGATGTCCTTATCGACCGCTCAAAAGAGGAGAACTGGTCAAAAGCGGTATATCTAGCAAGTGGACGTGAAGGGGTCGATGTGGTCGTCGACAATGTCGGCGCTGGGACCATGCCCCTCAGCCTCCGCGCTGCGAAAAAAGGTGGGCGGATTCTTACCGTTGGCAACACCGGTGGGCCAAAGTTTGAAATCGATAATCGCTTTATCTTCGCCAAGCACTTGAGCATTATTGGGAGCACAATGGGGACCCATGAAGATTTTCGAACCGTGATGAACCTTATCTTCCAGGGCTCGTTAATGCCCGTGATTGATCGCCAATATCCGCTGAAGGAAACCCCTGAAGCGCAGAAGCGCCTTGAAACCGGTGAGCAGCTGGGAAAAATCGTCCTTGACATCGAAGAATAGACCCCGGCCCGTAACCTGGCTCGCCGCAGGGGTGTTAACCTTCTCAGTGATGCAATTCGTCGGCATCGCGGCATGGTTTACTCTTCCCGACATCCCTATCAGCGTTCCAAAGGGGTATCTGCTTTTGAAGAATGTCTTGTGGGGAAGCGTTGGCCTGATAGCCGCAGTGGCACTTTTCTTCCGCTGCAGTTGGGCGCCAAAGTTCACGTACATCGGCGCAATCACCTACGCTGCATGGCTGGGGATCGATCGCTTGCTGCTTCAACGGTCCGACTTCGCCATTAGCTCCTTTCCTTTCACTTTTGGAGCTATGACACTATGCTTCCTGATCGTGATCTGGGTACTTACTCGACCATCAGTACGTCAATATTATGAGGAGTAAAACGAATGAGTGATTCCTCCAAAGCAGATTTCCTTCAAAACCAACGCGAAAAGGCGCTGCTTGGCGGTGGCCCCGAGCGTGTAAAAACGCAGCATGACCGCGGTCGCCTAACTGCACGAGAGCGGCTCGACCTGCTTCTAGATAAAGGATCCTTCCGTGAAACCGACATGTTCGTCACACATCGGACGTATGATTTCGATCTGGATCAGAAGAAATTCCTTGCCGACAGCGTCGTAACCGGGTGGGGAACCATCGACGGCCGGTTGGTTTACGTTTTCTCACAAGACTTCACCGTCTTCGGTGGTAGCCTCGGTGAAGTTCATGCAGAGAAGATCTGTAAAATCATGGACATGGCCATGAAGAACGGCGCTCCCGTCATCGGTCTGAACGACTCCGGGGGAGCACGTATCCAGGAGGGCGTCGTCTCTCTCGGCGCCTACGCCGACATCTTCCTCAAGAACACGCTCAGTTCAGGCGTGATCCCTCAAATCAGCGCTATCATGGGACCATGCGCCGGCGGCGCAGTGTACTCCCCAGCACTTACCGATTTCATCTTCATGGTCCGCAACTCATCCTATATGTTCGTTACGGGTCCAGAAGTAGTCAAAACCGTCACTCACGAAGAAGTTACCTTCGAGGAATTAGGCGGCGCGGATACACACGCCAGCACATCCGGTGTCTGTCACTACGTGGCTGAGAGTGAAGGAGATTGCCTCTATATGATCCGCCTCCTGTTATCCTACATCCCTCAGAATAATATGGAGGACCCACCTTTCGTCCCGACATCTGATGACCGGCTGCGCACTGAGGAAGATCTGGACCACATCGTACCCGATGACCCCAGCAAACCGTATGACATGCGCGACGTGATCAAGCTGGTCGTCGACGACGGTGTCTTCTTAGAAATCCATGAGAACTATGCGCAGAACATCCTGACGTGCTTCGCCCGTTTTGGTGGGCACAGCGTCGGAATTATCGCCAACCAACCAGCCCATTTAGCAGGTGTTCTGGATATTAATTCCTCAGATAAAGCCGCTCGGTTCGTGCGCTTCTGCGATTCGTTTAACCTCCCGATCATTACCTTCGTCGACGTACCTGGTTTCCTCCCCGGCACCGGCCAAGAGCACGGCGGCATCATCCGCCATGGAGCAAAACTGCTCTATGCATATTGCGAGGCTACCGTTCCGAAGATCACCCTG
>DAOWMX010000171.1 GCA_030642885.1 Anaerolineales bacterium
AGTGCAGGGAACTAATTCCTGTTTCCGCGTCAAAAGGACAAAAAACAAGACCCCGGCCATCATTATCATTGCCCCTAAGGGAAATGCGCTCCTGAGACCGCAATAATCCATTATAATACCGGCAAAAAAGAACCGAATATCATTCCCAGGCTGTGCCCCACAGGAAGCTATATAATCACTTGTTAGGGCGCTATCTTTCCCGTCGAATTTAAAAAAGGAATAATTATGAAACCTAAAATCGCTATCATTGGTGAATATTATGACAATTTTGAGATGGATGGATTCGAAGTACCAGGGGTCTTTTATTTCAACCCCGATACGCTAAACATACTAACGTGCAATTCTCATGAATGCAGGTAATCCGACAGAAGAAAATCACCGCGCGCGCTCAAGCTTCGTTCGGGGACTTGTTCAGCGTCCCGGCGACCCCGCTGTCGCATCCTCCGTATTCAACAGGAAGCTCCCAAAGAGAATTGTACAGTTTTGGGACGATCTGGATCGACTGCCTATAGATGTGGGCGAGTGCATCGAAACATGGAGGAAGACGGAGAAGCAGGGCGTTGAGAGACTACTTTTCGACAAGCGCCAAGCAAGAGATTTTATTCGGCGAAGACTAGGCGCACGGCACAAACGGGCCTACGACAAGTGCTATCACCCGGCAATGCAGTCAGACTACTTTCGACTCTGTTATATCCTCGTGGAGGGTGGCTGCTACATAGACGCTGACGATGTTTACGGTGGTTCTCAAATCCAACACCTCTTCAGCGATGGTCGGTTAAAAATTCAACCTCTATGCTATGACATGGCGACGAATATGATGGTGCCACCATCGCTTTTTACTAAGCCAGGAGCAAACGCCGCGAGATGGATCTTCTACTTTAACAACAATCCGCTAATTGCTGGCAGCGGGCACCCTCTGATAGATCGCGCACTCGCTCAAGCCACCCTATCCCTTGAGAAAGATGTGACGAACGGCTTGCCAGAAATCCAATCGACGACTGGCCCCGGGAGTCTTACTAAATCGATATTTGACGCTGTGACTGAGAGCGGCGAGATCAAACAGACCCTTCTTGTGCTGTGCGATTGGGAAAACATTGCCAAAAACAGATGGGAGCTCAGCTATAGGAACGACCCAAGGAACTGGAGGCTTTCAAACTGCCGAGGCTATCAAGAATGATATGCCAGGAACATGTCGAGGGGGATGAATGAATCTCGCCCCTCCGTGGAACGTACCTTCGAAGTTCTTGTTTCGCATCGCGATGAAATGTCGGAGGTTGCTACCGAAGAAAAGATCTCAAGCATTCGGACTCTTAAATACAAAGGAGCGGCCGGGGATAGAGCGCATTTACGTCATCAATCTGAATCGCCAACCAGCTCGTTGGGCCGAGATGGAACAGGAGCTAAGACACGTGTTGGATTGGTCTGGAGCTGAACTTTGGAATCTTACTGAGCGGTATGCCGCCGTCGATGCTAATCACTTCATGCAGGAACCACTAAAAGATGCCGACATCGATCCAATTTATATACTCGGAGAGCAGCTCTTCGTAGAGCCCCAACCGCTAGCTCTCCCCACCCGGCTAGAACTCAATTCTCCGATCAAAATGAGTCAACCTGAGATTGCGGTTGCTCGCTCACACATCGGCATCTGGCGACAGGTCGCGGCGAGTAATCATGAGTACGTACTCGTCCTTGAGGACGATGTGTGTTTTCAATCCGGGTTTGCCCCACATCTGGACCAGGCGTGGGGCGAAATCGAGGCCGAAGGCGACAGGAAAAGCAATTTCGACATTCTCTATTTGTCCTACGAGGAGGTTAAGGACGGCACCCCGAAGACCTTCCTTTCAAGTAATGTGTTCCGCCCAGTACGCGGGCTCTGGCATCTGTCCGGATACGTTATTTCGCGCGAAGGAGCTGAGAAGCTCCTTCGACTCCTTCCTTGTCGAGGACCCGTGGATCTATGGATAAATCACCAGTTCGGAGTTCTGGATGTACGCGCGACAAGACGGTCTATCATCAGCCAGCGACGCGATGTTAGCTCCACTAACTCATATTCAATACTTCCCGCGCTCACGAAAATTGGCGCTATCACCAGTGAGGGTGCATCCTTGTTTCACATTCGCCCAAGTGAGCGGCCTGTGTTTGCATTTGGGCCTAGAGGTTCTGGCCTTTCATCACTTGCAATGGCCCTGTCCATGCTCGGATACAGATGCTGCAGTGATCTCCAAGCGCTCCCAGATCCCGAACTTGAGATGCTTCTCGCGGGAAGAGGTGATCGAGTTTTTGACGCATATGTGAACATCAGGTCTTTGGCGGGGGAAGCTAGGGCTCTCAGAGAGCGTTACCCTCAGGCTAAATTCATTATCACCACTAGTAAGACTGGAATTGCGGATGACAACGATTTGAAAATTCTAGATGATCTCAGTGGAGCTGATATTGCCGTTCTTCATTTAGAGGCATCCAATAAATGGCAGGTCGTTTGCGAGCACCTTCGTTGTGCGCCGCCGGCTTGTTCCTTCCCTGAGTTGGTTGACCTTGGCCAAAGACAGGTTCTTGAGGGCGTCAATGAAGCTGACGCGGTTCGAAGCTGTAAAACTCCTAAACGTGATAAGTCACCATGGGTTGTTGAGCCCCGTCATCGCTGGCAAGGCATTCGCTCCGTTCCGACAGAATCGGAATATTCGCGTTCTGCAACTCAAGTAAGAGTCAGCGACTGCTTGGAATTCCTCGACAAGAAGCGCTGGCTACTTCGAGACGATACCTTCACTGACAACCTGGCGTTGTTTCGGCCCTCTAACGTTGAGTTCAGTGCTGAGATCGGGGCGACGCTTAACGTCAGAAGAGAATCCCTCGGCGTCCGAGAACATAGCGCTGCAGCGTTATTCAGTCGCGATCGTTACTTGTTCGGAAGATTTGAAGCGATCATTCAGGCATCAAACGCGCCAGGGGTGGTTACGGGATTCTTTCTCCATCGCGATTCACCTCGGCAGGAAATTGATATCGAGATCGCGGGTAATCGAACAGACCGTCTCTTGGTCAATGTCTTCTACAATCCTGGTTGTGAGGGAGCAACATTTGACTATGGATTTAGAGGTGCGCCGAGCTATATCGACCTTGATTTTGATGCATCAGAGTCCGCGCACCGGTTTGCAATAGAATGGGGTCCGTGTGAAATCCGCTGGTTCGTAGACAATAAACTAGTCCATAGGCGTCCTGAGTGGGGGCCGACGCCAATCCCCCACCTTCCAATGGCTCTCCATGTTAACACCTGGCCAACTCGCTCCAACGAACTCGCCGGGCGACTGATCGGTCGACGGCTTCCAGCAACCACTCTGGTAAGATCGATTGCGCTGGAAGCGAATTCTGTCGACCACGATGAAAAGACTATAGAAACCGCTCCTTCGTTTCAAACACACCCTCATATTTTGTGAGCTCGACTGGAGGTCGCTCGAATCATGAATATTCTTTCATACAACCCCGGCCATGATGGTGCGGTCGCGCATCTGCAGGGCGCACAATTGTTGGCTTCGGTTGAAGTAGAGAAGAATTCGAATTATCGATACTCAGGGGTGTCTGTCCATGATTTCCTGAACATTCTCAGCGAACTCAAAGGAATACCCGACGTACTTTGTGAAGGTGGGTGGTGGCCTCGTGATGCCCATCTGACCGAGCAATCGCCTATTGCGGGATACCGAGGAGTATCGAAAAGCGACGCCATCGTTGGTCGGAGACGCTTGATGGGAAAGGCAGTCGAATACTTCTCCTCCTCCCACGAACGCTCGCATCTTCTTTGCGCATTTGGAATGTCAAGTCTCCCCAAGGGCACTCCATGCTATGCGTTAATTTGGGAAGGAACGATTGGCGCTTTCTACGAGATTGATGCCGAGCTGAACATAACAATACTTGCCGATGTCATGCGCGAACCCGGACATCGCTATGCCCTGCTCTACGGTTTGGCTGATCCGACCTTTGCCAAGAATTTGGAATTCACTCGCATCTCTGACGCTGGGAAGCTCATGGCCTTAGCTTCGTATTCGAATCGCAGCACGCCTTCGGCTGAGGAAGAGAAGCTAATCGAATATCTACTTCAAGACTGCCAGCACCTCAGGCCAATTGCTGCGTTCGAGGAACTTCGGCATTCTCGTTACTACAACGTTGGGCTAGACGACCCAGAGTTCCGCAACTTCGCACGTATTTTCAGCGACAAAATCTTTGATATTTTTCATCAGTTCGCTAAGTCGAACATGAAGAAAGGCTTGCCGTTACTCATCGCGGGGGGATGCGGCCTGAATTGCGACTGGAATACTAAGTGGAAGGAATCGGGCCTTTTTTCCGAGGTCTTCGTGCCGCCTGTGGCAAATGATTCTGGTTCTGCGATCGGGACAGCGATCGACGCCCAGTTCCACTATACCGGGAACCCAAAAATCGATTGGAACGTCTATTCAGGCATTGGCTTCGACACGACCGGGTTTTTCGATATGGCGCGGTATGATCTCTACGAGGCTGATGATGAAATGATTGCCGACATGTTGGCCAATGATCTCATTCTGGGATGGGTGAGCGGCAAATATGAAATCGGTCCGCGGGCCTTGGGCAACCGTTCAATTCTTGCCGCACCATTCCGAGAAAGCACCAGAACACGGTTGAATGAGATCAAGAAACGCGAGCAATTCCGTCCGATTGCTCCTATTTGCTTGGAAGAAGAAGCTGCGCGGTGGTTTGGCTGCGACCACGCGAGTCCACATATGCTTTATACGTATAGTGCAAGAACGGATGCGCTGGCGGCTGTTACTCACGTGAATAAGACTGCCCGCATTCAGACGGTGTCATCTGCAACCAACCGAAGCTTGTACAACTTGCTCATCGCATTCAAGGCGCGTACTGGTTACGGTGTCTTGTGCAATACCTCACTGAACTTCAACGGCAGAGGATTTGTAAACAAAATAGATGATCTTTCAACATATACCATAGAGCATAATTTGGATGGCTTTGTGGTTGAAGGGCGAAGCTATATTCTGAAGTCGTCGAGGAGATATCAGGCATACTTAAGCATGCAAAAACCTATGGCTGGCGGAAATGTGACGCCTCCTCGCGCATGGAAGGGGCATGGGGGCATGGGGACGTCCATAAGAAACTAAGAAACTTATATGTCAATGGAGTTATTTGAACCATGGGTGTCAGGCCTACACAGTTGAC
>DAOWMX010000124.1 GCA_030642885.1 Anaerolineales bacterium
ACGTCGGCTGCTTCATCGTCGTCGAGTTCCTCGAGCAGGTCAGCTGAGTCGTTGATGTCGAGTTGGGGGAGGATTACAGCCTGGTGCTGATCGTCGAGATCGGCGAAAGCCTCAGCTCGATCTACGGGGTGTAGATCGGTGAGCGCGGCGATGGCCTCCTCGACGAGGTTTGCTTCGAGGGCTGTTCGAATCGTTTCTAACGTGGCGTCGATCGTTGAAGGTTCCACGCTTGCTCCCCGGAGGATTGATTTTTCCCCTTGACCCTGGCTTCAGCAGTTCCAAAGGTTTTGGGACATATCCTTCAAGGAGTCGCGTAGAACTCGCAGCGAACTCTAGAGGGGCAGCAAACCTTGGGTCAATTAAATATACTTATTCTCAAAACGCTTTTCATTTCTGTGTTCGGGATTCTGCACTTCCGATCCGATGCGGATTCTGTTCTGCATGGTTGATCGGCTGTGGTGTTTCCCTACATGGGTCGATTGTAGCATTCTAGCGGAGGGTCGTCAAAAGAGAGCAATCTATTCGTCGCTCACAGCTTTTAATTATTACGCTTTCTAGCAAGATTATGTGGGTGGGCAGGCGGGTTGTGCTGCGTTTCTCCGCTTGGGACTGAATCTGCGGGCTCAGTACTTAATAAACCTCCCGCAGGATAGAAAAACCTGCGGGAGGTTGAAGTGCGTTTTTGATTATTTACTCAAACTTTGGCAGTCAGCGTCTGCGGCTGCTTGAACCTGAAATCCGCATTACCCAATACAGCAATTGGAGGAGAGCTGTGGCCAGTGCGGCGACATATGTAAACGCTGCGGCTCTTAAAACTGCGTTAACGCCATCCTGATCTTGTTGGGTCTGGATCAGCCCGGTTTCTGCAAGGAGAGCTTTTGCTCGTGAGGAGGCGTTAAGCTCAACGGGCAGCGTGGCCAGGGCAAAGAGCGCACTAGTCGCAAAGGCAGCAACACCAAGCCAGGAGATATTTACGACTTGCAGCACCAACCCGACGATGATCAGGATCCAACCAAGAGAAGACCCGATATTAACGACGGGAACGAGTGCAGCTCGCAGTTTAAGGGGGAAGTAGTCCACCTTGTCCTGCATTGCATGCCCGAGTTCGTGGGCGGCGATAGCCATAGCAGAGACTGAAGCCGGTTCATATACACCGCGGGAAAGGCGCAAAGTTTTGCTGCGAGGATCATAATGATCGGTTAAGTTTCCGCCGGTGGGTTCGACACTTACGTTGTTAAGGCCGCCATATTGAATCAAGCGGTTGGCGGTCCCCGCGCCGCTAATGTGGGCGCTATTCTCTATCCGGCTCCACTTCTTGTAGGTTGATGAAACCCACCACTGAGCGAATATCATCAGCAGGAACGCTGGAGCCATTATGCATAGGTAAGTTGGATCGATGTACATTTAATCAACCCCTTGAATTTGATGGTTATTCTGCAAGCAGCTCTATTGCCTTCTGGAGCTGAGGATCGATGCCGGCATCGAAGTCCTCTTCAGTGTAAGAGACCTCATAATCAGGTTCTAACCCCTCCCCGGCGATCTGCCTCCCCTTTGGTGTATACCAACGAGCGACCGTCACACGCACAGCGCCTTCTTCTCCAGTGAGGGCAATCCAATTCTGCACTGAGCCTTTCCCGAATGTCGTCTCCCCTACGAGCAGGCCACGCTCATGATCCTGGATTGCACCAGCTACAATCTCCGAGGCGGACGCTGACCCGCCGTTCACAAGAACGATGAGAGGCAGATCCGTTGCCAAACCATCCCCAAGCGCTTCATAGATCTCTTCGCTTCCATCTCCGAATCTCTCTGTCATGATCACGCCGTCTTCAATAAACTCTGAAGCCACTTCGATTGCCGTGAGTAGGAAACCACCGCCATTGCCTCTTAAATCGAGGATTAACCCACTCATTTCATTCTCGTGTAAATCACGGATCGCGCTCCGTAGATCGTCAGAAGTGTCGTTGGAGAAATTGTAGAGCTGGATATAGCCGATATCTCCTTCGAGCATCTCGCTCTCGACGCTGGGAACCAGGATCTCCGCTCTGGTAATTTCGAACTCGAGGAGTTCGAGTTCTCCCTCACGCTTGATGGTCAGGTGAACCGTCGTTCCCGCAGGACCAAGAACGCTGCGAATTACGATGTTTGCGTCGATGCCGGTGACATCTTCACCATCGACAGCGACCACCTCATCACCGGGCTCCAGCCCTGCTTCTTCTGCCGGGGAGCCGGGCATGGGCGATACGATCGTCAGGAATTCTGCATTCGTGTCCACCCAGGCTCCGATTCCTTCGTAAGAGCCATGGAGAGGGATATTCGCTTGTTGGTAGGTCACCGGGTCCATGTAGGAAGTATGGGGATCGCCAAGCGCGTCCAAGGTTCCGGAAATAGCCCCTCTCATGAGGGTGACATCGTCAAGCGGCTGGTCAACAAAATCCTCGTGTATGATATCCCACGCTTCCCAGAAAGGAGCAAATAACTCATCGGAGCCTTCCGGCGGTTCTGATGTGTAGCTCTTTGTTTCCACAATCAGTGACGATTGTTGGAGAGGATCCTCCAGCCAATCTGGCAGATATTCGTAACCGATCATCTGGCCGATTACGACGCCTCCCGCCAGACCGCTTGCGAATATGCTCACTGATAAAAATGTTCCTATAAACAATCCAAGTAACACGAATTTGGCTTTTGATGACATATTGCCGAATCCCTCAACTTTATTAGGATAGGGTAAAGGATAACATACTCGGTTGATTGCGGGTGAGTGTCAATGAATTCGCTGCCGCTAGGCCAGATTATGGTGGGCTAACCACGTATCCAGCAGTGGGCGATAGCTTTCGCTGCCGATTTGTTCCACATAATCGAGGATGGCAAGGCCGTCTAAGGCATACAATGGATAACATGAGGTGGGCCAAGCTCCGCCAGGGATTTCCACGACAGCGTCAACTACAATCCCAACGATGTCTACCTTCTCAAGGCACGGGACAACTTTTTCGGCGGTGATGATGACCTTGTCCGCGACCAGAGAAAGCTCACGATCTACGCCTTGATTAGCACCTATGCAGGCGTTCCCGTCAAGGTCGGCTTCCAGGGCGTGGATCACAGCGACATCACAATTTATTGCCGGGAAAGCGGTAAGCGCCTCGCCCGAATAGGGGTCTTCGATCGTTTTTACATCGGGACGCAAACGTAACAAATCTGTCCCTTGCCAGGCGATCGAGGGCATAAAGCCAACTCCTGCCATTGCCGCCCGGATCCCGAACGCCAGGCTGGCTTCCGTCTCTTCAATAATGTGGAGAGATCCATCGCCAGCAGCAGATGTGAAATGCGGTGCTGAGCCGAAAACCTCCAGGCCAAAATAACAGGTGCGGATTGTTGAGACCATACCTTCACCTACCAGTATGTCGCTTTCCACACTTGATGTGAAATTGATTAATGTAATGTCGGAGGGTGTGCTCTCGGTGCGAAAACGATCCAACAAAGCCAACGAAAATGCCATTGGTCGGCGGTAAAGCGTGAAACCTCCGAGGGCAAGCCGGCAGCCCTTCGGTTTGACCATCGCTGCTGCATCGGTGAGAGAGACGAGTTTACTTTTTTTTGTTTTGCTCACTGAGTACCTCCATCTCTGCTCTTCAGGTCTTCAACTCGCTGTCGTAATTCGTCGAGCGCTTCATCTTCTTTTTTCCAGGGGTTGAGCATCTCTCCAAGAGATTCCCGAAAAATCCCTTTTGGCTTCGTTTTCATCCTGCGGATAGCGCCGAGCGCTAATCCGATATTGATGAGGATCACGATGGCTAGAATGGCGATGACAATCAGCCAACCATTATTCTCCATGAATGCTTTCCTACTTTCTAACCAGGCTGGGGACAGCTATGGTCAGGCCGTGTATCTGTTCGATAGTGTAATCGATTGTCTCTTCAGCGGCTCCATCGCCGACGAGAACCGTCGTCATGCCGAGTTCGGCCGCGGCCGAAAGATTTGTTTCGCGGTCATCTACCAGCAGGCATGTCGCGGGTGAAGGATTCCCCGCGAGAGCAAGGGCGCGATGATATGCCAGAGGGTCCGGCTTATTCGAAAATTCCAGGGCGAGAATGTCGATGACCTGGTCTATAAGATCCGAAACTCCAAGCTGCTTCAGGACTCGCATGGCGTAGTCGAGGTAAGCATTCGTGAAGACTATCCGGGGAATAGTGATAGAAGCCAACATGGTTTGAAGCTCAGGATCTGGTGGAATGAGGTTCTCGACCGGAACATCGTGGACATAGTCCAAATATTCCATAGGGTCGACCTGATGGTTGCGCATCAAACCGTTCAGCGTGGTTCCAAATTGGGCGAGATATTGGGCGCGCAGCAGGGAAGCGTCCTCGGTGCAGAGGTTCAATTTCATCTCGATGTAGCTCTGGATGCGACCACCGACAGCTTCCCATAAACCACTTGTGCGTGGGTATAGTGTGTCATCGAGGTCCAGGAAGAGCGTAGTGTATTTCATAAGCAAGTTTTCATTTCCTTCGTCCGTACAGGTGAATCTTCCTGACGGCGATAGCGAGGTCATCCAAAAAATCTTGGTTGAACCCCTCAACCGGTTTTGGGTCCAATGCCTTGAATCTGTTGGGGCAATGTCCACCAATTCAATTTCACTCGCGGCAGTATAGAATGTCTCGTCCTTGAGTGTCAACAGGAGGGGAGGCATGTATAATCACAGCCATGCCAATAAAGATACTACCGGAAAAAGTCTCATCGGCTATCGCCGCCGGCGAAGTTGTTGAGAGACCTGCGTCTGTCGTGAAGGAGCTGGTGGAGAACTCACTCGATGCAGGCGCAAAAAGCATTCAGATAACCACGGAAGAGGGGGGGAAGCTGCTTATCGAAGTAGTCGATGATGGGTGTGGAATCGCACAGGAAGAGGCTCTGCTTGCGGTTGCGAGATTTGCGACTTCGAAGCTGCAAACTGCGCAGGACCTTTTTGCAATCGACACTTTAGGCTTTAGGGGTGAAGCCTTATCCTCTATCGCCGCGGTCTCACACCTGGAGATGGTTACCCGCGCGCAAGACGAAGAAATCGGGTCGAAATTAATAGTGGATGGAGGAGAAATTAAGCCGCTTTCATCCACTGGATCTCCACCGGGAACTGTGATCTGCATTCGAGACCTTTTTTATAATATTCCAGCCCGAAGAAAATTCTTGAAAACAGAAAACACCGAGCGCCGTTGGATCACCCGCTTCGTCAGCCGCTATGCCCTAGCCTATCCAGATGTTCGTTTCAAGCTGCAACAGGAAGGACGGACTCTTCTCCAAACATCGGGAAATGGCAACCAGCGTGAGGTTCTCACGGAAGTCTTTGGCCTGGAAACCGCACGTCAAATGATCGCCATTCAGCCTGCTCCGGGCGCCGAGTTATCGGTCTCCGGTTTTGTAAGCCCACCCGAGTTAAATCGCAGCAACCGCCGCGAACTGACCTTCTTCGTGAACGGTCGGTGGGTTCAGGACTCAAGCCTATCAGCGGCAGTGCTCCAGGCATATCACACGCTCTTGATGGTTGGGCGATACCCCATCGCGGTGATCTTCCTACAAATCCCTCCCGAGCAAGTGGATGTGAATGTCCACCCGACGAAATCTGAAATCCGCTTCAGGGAGTCAGACCGAGTATTCGCGGTGCTCCAGAGGGCGATCCGGGCGACTCTGATGGGGCATACTTCTGCCCCGGGTGTAGATTTTCATACGACGTGGTCTCAGGCTGATCGATCTAGCAGCTCTGGTGTAATTAGCACCGATTGGGGATTCGCTGGGGAAGCATCTTTTGACCCTTCAGCATCCCGTCCCCGTTCTCTTCAGGGAGTGCTTCCCTCCGGCACAATACCTCTGCTTCGCGCTGTCGGGCAGATCGGGGCAGCCTATCTCGTCGCTGAAGGTCCGGATGGGCTCTATCTGGTCGATCAGCACGCTGCACATGAGCGAATCCTATTTGAAAAAATGATGGCGGCGAGAGATGCTGGCGCGTTGGAATCTCAGAATCTGCTCGAAGCGCAGACGATCGAGTTCTCACACTCTGAAGCTATCCTGCTGCAGGAGAATCTGGAGGCTTTAAAGGAATTGGGCTTTGTCATCGAGCCCTTTGGTGAGCGATCCTTCCGGCTGCGTGCAATCCCATCCATCGTTACCGGGAAGGATCCGGCGTTCGCCCTGCGATCTGTGGTTGAAGAATTTGAGGAGAATGAAGAGCCGTTGGCAGATGCGCTTGAAGCCCGGCTTGCAGCTCGGATATGTAAGCGTATCGCCATAAAAGCCGGTCAGGTATTGTCTGTTGATGAGCAGCGGCGGCTGCTCAGGGATCTGGAGTCATGTTCAATGCCGCGAACATGTCCTCATGGACGGCCAACGATGATCCATCTATCTGTCGACGCATTGGAGAGGCAGTTCGGTCGCCGCTAGTGGAGGGTGATGTCCTCAGTCAGACCGAAGGGTAGGATGACCTTAAAGGTTGTGCCCTCACCGACTTTGCTGTCAACTTCGATAGTTCCGCCGTGGTTCTGTGCAATCCGTTTGGCGATCGCCAATCCCAATCCCGTTCCACTAATCCGACCTTCCTGATCTGGCACCCGGTAGAAGCGGTTAAATAGATGGGGGATATTCTCGGCAGGGATGCCTTTTCCGTTATCCGAAACCATCAATATTGCACTGTCATCATCCCGATGCAACGAAATCTGCACCCAACCGTCG
>DAOWMX010000261.1 GCA_030642885.1 Anaerolineales bacterium
CTCAGCGCAGTCGGTTTGGGAGCCTCGGTGATGGCGATTCTCCCCACGCCCCCACCTACGCCGACCGCTACATCAACCCCCACCGAAACGGCTACCATAACCAGCACACCAACGATCACGCCAACAGCCACGCTCACCGGCACACCCACCAAAACTCCGACGCCCACCGTGACCCCCACCGCCACCCCGCAGCCTGCTCGCGTGAACAACACCGGCGGCACCGGAGCGGTTGTTCGGGTTGTATCCGATCCGCTGGGTGCACACATCGGCTTCGTAGAGGAGGGTAGTTCCATTCTCCTCATCGCTGGTCCTAAACAGGTCGGGGATTTTTCCTGGTGGTACATTCGCTTCACAACGAAGTTCGGCAAAACTTTTGAGGGGTGGCTTCTGGGCGACTATATCTCAACAGCAACCCTCACTCCGTCACCGACACCCTGACGATATCCTGTTTCCACAACCCATACGCTGAATAATCAGGCAGACCAGTCTTTGGTGCCTGTTTTAGGTGCATCGTGTCCCCTTGATAGTTTCGTTGAGCGAACGCTGATCTCGGCGGGCGGTACAGAATGCCGTTTGCCGTGCGTTTGCATTTCACAACGGCGAGCACCCGGCGCAACCCTCGCTCCATCCACTTGGCTCTTGACCTCCACATAGCCATACTGGTAAACTCTTTATTGAAAATAATTTTCATTATGGAAAACTCAAAGTCGTCCAGGCAGATACTGTCAGACTTAAAAAGCGCGGGGTATCGACTCACGCAATCGCGCGCTGCGGTCGTGCGCATCATCGATGAAGCCAATGGGTGGCTGCGACCCGAGCAGGTACACGCGCAGGCAAAGAAATACTGCCCCTCGATCGGGTTGGTGACGGTATATCGCACCCTGGCGCTCCTGGTGGAATACGGCTACATCCGTCGCATCCACTTCGATGACAAATGTCACGGATACGCTAGAGTGGAATTAAGTCATGGCCACCATCTGGTGTGCCGCGGCTGTAAACAGACGATCGAGATCGCGGGGACGGAAGACCTTAAGCCGCTTATGAAACAGGTTCAAAATGAGACCGGATTCGTCATTGAAGATCATCTGCTTGAACTGGTCGGTTTGTGCCGCGAATGCCAGCTCATTCCGGCACGATCACACAGCCGTCATGGTTGACCGAGGTATTCAATCCATGCAAATCCAGAAGAACGGGTTTATATCTCATCCATCGCTTTTCGCAATGCACACCCAACCATAGGGACTTCAAACTATGCTTTCCCGAAAGAGGTTCGCTCGTTTGCAAATATTAATTTTGATTTTCTCCGCCTTTTTAGCAGCGTGCTCGGGCGGGACAGAGAACGCTGCCAACGGCTTTACGTACCACGTAGATCTCCTTCTCACGAAGCCAGAAGATCTCAAAGCTGCCCAAATCCATGGTGACGGTCCTTTACAAGTGGTGGCGACAACCAGCATCGTCGCCGATGTGGTCGCCAACGTAGGAGGGGAGGCTATCGAACTCAACACGATCATCCCGCGCATGACCGATCCACATGGCTACCAACTTACACCGGGTAACCTGCGAATGCTCCACGACGCGGATGTGGTCTTCATCAATGGTCTGGGGCTGGAAGAGTCGCTTGAGCAATCGCTGGCTCAACTTCCAGAAGACATACCCATTGTTTCCCTCTCGGAGGGGATACAGCTCCGTGAGTTCACATTAGAGCGAACAGATACAGACGTGGATCATGATCCGGAAGCCACCGGGGTTGATCCCCACGTCTGGTTCGATCCAATAAATATAGATGTATGGACCGATAACGCGGCACAGTCCCTGGCCGCACTCGATCCTGCAAACGCGGCCACCTTCCAGGCAAATGCCGATACCTACCACGATCAACTCGAAGATCTCCACAATTGGATCCTGACCCAATTGGAAGAAATCCCACAAGCCGACCGCAAACTCGTTACCGATCATCTGTTCATGGGTTATTTTGCCCAACGCTATAATTTCGAGGTCATCAACGCTCTGCTCCCCGCCTTCAGTTCTGCGGCTTCGCCTTCCGCACAGGAATTGGCTGACATCCAGGATAGTATTCGCCAATCCGGCGTCAAGGTTATCTTCATAGGAATTACCTCCAATAGGCGGATCGCAGAGCAGGTGGCCGGGGATACCTCGGTGGCAGTGGTTCCGCTCTATACAGGATCCCTCAGCGAGCTCAATGGACCTGCCGACATGTACCTTTCATTCATGAAGTACAATGTGCTCGCGATCGCCACTGCTTTGAAATAGATCACTAAAAAGCAACCGCGATCCGGGACTCAAAAAAATGACGAACATAATTGGCCACTTTCAAGAACATGACGCCGGCGCTCCCCCGATCCACCTGCACAATGTCTCCATGCGCTATAACGGTGTCAACGTGCTTGAAGAGATCAACGCAGACATCCCCGCCGGTGAACACATCGCTGTCGTTGGACCAAACGGCGCGGGCAAAACAACCCTTATGAAGTTAATCGCCGGCCTCATCGAACCAACACATGGCGAGATCAATATCTTTGGCCATGAACCGGGCGGCCACATTTGCATTGCCTATGTCCCTCAACGTAGCCAGGTCGATTGGGATTTCCCGGCTAACGTTGCTGAGGTCGTAATGATGGGGCGCATCCATCAAATCGGATTCTTTCATTGGCCGACCCACGCGGACTGGACCATCGTCCGCGAGGCGCTGGAGCGCGTCGATATGAGTGCTTTTTCCGATCACAGGATCGGGGAGCTCTCCGGTGGACAACAGCAGCGAGTCTTCCTGGCCCAGGCATTATCGCAGGAGGCGGAAGTCGTGTTGCTCGATGAGCCTTTCACGGGGCTCGACGTTCTCAGCCAGGATGCTATCTTGCGCATTCTGGACGACCTGCACCAGGATCGTGTAACGGTGCTCATCTCCACACACGACCTCAACCTCGCAGCCAAACATTTTGATCAAGTAATGTTGCTGAATCGGCGTTTAATAAGCTACGGACCGGCAGAAAATGCACTCTCTCAAGAAGCGCTTATCCAAGCCTACGGCAAACAGGTTCATATGCTTCCGGGCGCCGACGGCGCGCTTATCCTCAGTGATACCTGTTGCGAGGGAGAGGATGAGATTCTGAGGTCATGAACGATCTGCTCTCTTTCCTGATCGAGCCCTTTCAATACAGCTTCATGCTGCGCGGCCTGTGGGCTTCTCTCATCGTCGGAGTCATCTGTCCCGTTCTCGGTTCCTATGTCGTGCTGCGCGGTATGGCTTTCTTCGGCGATGCCCTCGCACACATTATTTTGCCTGGCGTGGTGATTGCATTCCTTCTGGGGTGGCCATACGCCGTTGGGGCGTTGATCTTCGGCGTGCTGGCCGCGCTTCTGATCGGATTCATCAGCAGGCGCACAGACATCAAGGATGATACGGCTATCGGCGTGGTTTTCGCTGGAGCCTTCGCCCTGGGCATAGCTCTCATTTCGCTCCAACGAAGCTACGCCGTTGATCTGACTCACATTCTCTTTGGTGACTTGCTCGGAGTATCAACTTCCGACCTTGTGTTGATGGGTATATTGGGTTTTCTGGTCTTGCTGACTGTGTTTGCTTTCTATAAGGAGTTTCTTGTCCTCTC
>DAOWMX010000128.1 GCA_030642885.1 Anaerolineales bacterium
ACCCTGCAAGGTCTGGATCAAACCGGGCAATCCTTATCCATGGCCTGTGACGCTGCGTTGGCGGGGGCTGGTCGTGCAGTGTGAGCAAGGCGAGACAAGGGTGACGTTCCCTGATGGTCAAGAAGCGGTCTTTCAAGATGCCGAAGCTCAAGTCGTTGAACAGGTTCTTGGCCCGGAAGGTGATCCGGCGATGGAGGAGCCAGACTCGGCGGAGGAAGCCGGGGGGTAAGGAAGGAGGTATGGCAACTCTGGATGTTACCCGCACGAGCCGTGGTCGGGCGATAGTTGAGTTTGATGAGGGAAGTAAGCAGGTGAGATTACACGCTTGAGACAATATTCCCCTTAGCGGATACCCTCCGTATTGGATCTCAGAATTGAATACATTTCAAGATCCTCGAATTCCCCCCATTTCTTAATATGATGTCTTAATCGGCCTTCGTATTTCATGCCCGCTTTTTGCATTACCCGACCGGAAGCGGGATTCTTGAGAAAATGAGTGGCGAATATCCTTTCAAGCCCAAGAGAATCTAACCCATGATGAAGCACCGCTATAGCGGCTTCGGTGCAGTACCCTTGACCCCAATGGGGTAGTCCGATCCAGTAGCCAATCTCGGCCCGCTCATGCGCTGCCGTGATCTCGAGTCCGATCGCGCCGAGCAGTTCCCCACTATCTCCTAACGTGACCGCAAAGCGAACAGCTTGCCCGTTTTCAAAGGCCTCTTTGTGCGTCACGATCCACTCCTCGGCCATCTCCAGGGTGTATGGGTGAGGGATGTTGAATGTGGTAGCAGCGATTGCTTTTTCCGATACATACTCGTCTACAGCGGGTGCGTCATCCATCTGAAAAGCGCGCAGGATGAGCCGCTCGGTTTGCAGTGTCGGGAATTCAGGCATGGTGTTTCATCCTTATGAGGGCTTGGTCCGGGTGCGGTGGAAACTTTCCACTCGATAGGTTGAGATCTCCAACTCACCGCACTTCCAGGCCTCGGCCGGAAGCCGCGCTTTTTGGCAGAGCATTGTTAGGAAGTGCTCGGGACCCTCTACTTTCTCCCAAACCTGGGGCAGGAATGTCGCTTTTTTCAGTCCATGGATGATTGTGACGCCGTCCCGGCCAGGGACGAGCAGGTTGGGGATTTCATCTGGAGCGTTGTAGTCCAGAGACTGAGGAGTTGTTAATACCGAGATTTCAATCTCCGTATACTCGATCTCATCAGTTTGGAGTGGGGGGAAGCGGGGGTCATCGATCGCGGCGGCGGCCGCCCGCAGCACGACATCCTGGGCAAGAGGGAATTCGTGCTTGAGTGTGCCGATGCAGCCGCGCAGCAGGCCGCTGCGGGTCAGCGTGACGAAGGATGCCCCGGGTTGCCGTAAACGGTCCGGCAGCGAGTCGAGTTCGACGCGCGGGGTGCGATCTTGAGCTACAGCGGCCACGATGGATTGGTGAGCAAAATCGAGAAGGATTTGCTGTTCTCGTTCACTCAATAGTGCTTCCATACGCATCTCCTCAGGACAAGTCTTTGGAACACTGCTCTAAGTATAGCAAGGATGATTCGCGATTGGGTACCGGCGAATCCTTAGGTCGGTGCAATTGTTGATTTACGGCGTCGCAGTTGCGCTCAGAATGGGTAGGTCGAGACCCAGAGCTATGAGGTGAAGAGCGTCCTGCGCATCGCAGGGACGAAGTGGGTGAGGTTTTCGAGTCCTTCCGCAAATTGGTCGCGAAGCTCTTCGGAACCGATCAGAAGTGCAGGCACCGGGTTACGCGTATGCCCACGCTGGCTGAGGTCCTCCATATTGCCATGGTCAGAAGTCAGGACAACCAGGTCTTGGTTTCCACCCTGTGCTTGCAACAACCCGGAGAGGACGACGTCAAATACCTCCAGGAGATCGATCGCGGAATTCATGTCCTGACGGTGACCTGCGTAATCGCTAGGCCAGAAATCGAACCAGGCGAGGTCGTACCGGGCTGCTAATTGTGCTAGTTTCTTACCCGCTTCTAAGGGTGAATATATCGGGACTTGTGGAAATTCAGGCCTGGCAGCCCAACCTTCACCGGTGAAGTCGACAGAGAGCGCATGACCAGCTTGTAGATCTTCGGCGGTCATCAGCGGCAACCCGGCAGCCGTCACAGCGAGGGGGATGGCAGAATAAAGACGGTGACCCCGTTCGATGGCCTCGAAGTATTGGGGAGGGTAGGCATTGAGCAGCGCGGCTTTCCCGCCGAGATGCGTAACGGTGGAGAAGATATTGCCCTGGCGCAGGATCTGTTGGATGGGCGGGTTTGGCTTCGGACCATAATGCTCGCCAATCTCCTGCGGTACATTGCGGCCCGTGAGTAAAGCAGCCTGTCCGGAGGCTGATTGCGGTGTGCCGGGCAGGCCAAGTGTGGGGTCAACTGCAAGCAGCGTCGCCTCATCCCCCTTAAAGGGCGCTGTTTCCAATATGAGCTTTCGACTGCCGAGAAGAGCTTCGAGCGCAGGCATCTCGCAAGCGGCGAAGGGGTTACAGGCGGGGTCATCTGCACCAAGCCCGATGCCGTCCATGAAGAGAAGAAGGATGCGGCTCATGCTGGTTTTCGTATCATCTGATACCAGGCTGAAGTATGGCGCCCTTCGGTACCTCGTTCGAATGAGCGGATTTCAAAGAATGGCTCGAACAGGGTTGAGATGTCGGCTTCGGTTAATGTTATGGAAGATGTTTTACCTTCGTCAGCGAACCGGGTATAGATCAAGTAGGCCCCGCCAGGTTTGATGACGCGAGTGAGATTTTGGATATAGTTTTGCTGCCCCGCGCCGCTTAGCGAGTGGAAGCAGCCAATGTCGAGGGCGAAGTCGAATGGCCCCTTGATAGAGGCGAGGCGCGTCACGTCTTCCTGCCTGAAGTCAATTTCAAGTCCGGCTTGATGAGCGTTGCGGCGGGCTTTTCGAACCGCCAGCGCTGACAGATCCACCCCAACGACCTGCCAACCATGTTTAGTTATGGTTATGGCATTCGTGCCTGTCCCGCAGCCAAGGTCTAGTGCATGGCCAGGTGAACTCTCCGCCAGATACTTTAAGAGTTCAGGCGGGGAGATCCCCGTATCCCAGGGTGTTTTTTCGCGAAGGTAACGCAGTTCGAATAAGAGACGCCGGATCATGGAATCGATGCCAGGGCTTTATCGATCACTTCCGGGTCGATTGCGCCAACGGTGCGGAGGAGTTCCTCTCCCGCCGGATCAAACAGAATGAAGGTCGGCGTGAATTGGAAAGCGTAGGTTTTCATCAGGGGCTGCATGGCGTCGTCTTGGACATTTACACGGATTACGTTCAGATCGTCTGTATGCTGCTTCTCGATCCCATCCACGATGGGTTTGGCTGCCATGCACGCCAGTCAATAGGAACTCTGGAATTCAAGTAGAACAGCCTTCCCTGACCCGATCGCATCCTCTACTTTGACTGTCGCGGAAGTTTCGGGACTCGCACCCGGGCTGAAGAGCCAGAATGCGATAAGAAATCCTAAGAACATTGTTGCCAGCGGAATGAGCAACCCGTCCGTTCCCCCTTTACGCAGAAGAATGCCGGCAAGGATGAGGATGATAACACCGGCGAGGAAAGGAAACGAATATTGATTGATTAGCTGCATGGTACGCTCCACGTTGCCAGCCGGATTGTAACATCATCCAGCTGCGTCTAAAGATGTGCGATTCAACATCGCACAGATTTGACGCCTGGGGGAGGATAGGGAAGAGAGTTTTTGTTCCAGTCATTACAAGATGACCTCCAATACGGGATGAATGGCGTTTAAAGCTGCATCTTTGGGGGTTTTGTCTTTACAAGACCCAGCTCATCCTTTAGAATTCGTTGACCTAAAAAAACATTTGAGAAGGATCCCAAACCCATGAAGGAATACGCAACGGAGTTTATTCGCAATATCGCCCTCGTGTCCCATGGCGGTGGTGGAAAGACCATCCTGGGAGAAGCGATGCTTTTCTGCACAGGTGCGATCACCCGTATGGGGAAAGTCGAGGATGGAAATACAATCTCCGATTTCGAGGATGAGGAGGTCCGTCGCACTCTTTCACTCTCCACATCACTCCTCCCAATTGAGTTCAATGATCATAAGTTAAACATCCTTGACACTCCCGGCTACACGGATTTCGTCGGCGAAGTGATCTCAGCATTAAGTGTGGCTGATGCGGCAGTTGTTTTCGTGGATTCCGTCGCCGGAGTCGAAGTGGGCACGGAAATCGTCTGGGAGTACTGCAATACGTTCAAGCTGCCTCGGTTTGTCGTCATCAGCAAAATGGATCGCGACAATGCCAATTTCAAAACGGCTCTCTCTGCGGCGAGCGAACTCTCCCCGGATGCAACCTTTATCCCCGTCCAGCTTCCATGGGGTGAGAAGAGTGAATTCAAGGGGGTCATTGATCTCTTTAATATGAAAGCTCGTCCGGCTGAAGGGGAAGCGTTAGATGATATTCCCGCTGAATATAAAGAGCAGGCAGAAGAGGCGCGCATAGCTCTGGTTGAAGCCGCCGCGGAGGGGGATGATGCCCTACTTGAGAAATACCTCGAAGGCGAAGATCTGACCGCCACCGAAATTTCCAAAGGATTCAAATCGGTTGTCCATGCCGGTCGGTTTATCCCGGTTTTCGTGAGCGCAGCTGGTAAAACGACAGGCGTAGTGCCGCTAATGGAAGCCATGATTGAGATCTTCCCCTCCCCTGCCGACGCCGAACCGGTGAAGGCACAAGGAGCATCGGGAGAAGAAATCTTAGAAGCTTCCGATTCCGGACCCCTGGCCGTCCGTGTATGGAAGACTACAGCTGACCCATTCGTCGGAAAGCTCACTTATATGCGCGTGCTCTCCGGCATACTCGCGGCAGACAGCCGGGTGTGGAACCACACCAAGAAAACCGAGGAACGACTAGGCACGTTGTTTGTTTTGCGGGGCAAAGAGCAGATCGGAGTCAAGAATCTCCACGCTGGGGACTTAGGTGCAACCGCCAAGCTTGGTGAGACGGCAACTGGCGACATGCTCGGCGATAAAGGGCACCCACTTGTAATCGCGAAACCCGAATACCCCAACGCGCTTTTCTCCGTTTCGGTATCACCGAAAACACAAGCGGACTCGACGAAAATCAGCCCCACATTAACACGTCTCTGTGAAGAGGATCTCACGCTCTCCTGGCATCAGGAACCAAGTACAAACCAAACCATTTTTCAGGGAATGGGAGATCAACATATCGACGTCGCCATACGTAAGGCGGAAGCCAAGTTCCAGGTCGGCCTCAACACAGAAGTGCCCCGGGTTCCCTACCGGGAGACAATCACAAAATCCGGGCATGCTGAATACCGCCATAAGAAGCAGACGGGCGGCGCAGGGCAATTTGCCGAAGTCCACATGGATATCGAACCTCTAGAGGAAGGACAGTTCGAATTCGTTAATAAGGTCTTCGGCGGCTCGATCTCACAGGGCTTCATGCCCGCCATCGAGAAGGGCGTGAAGGGTGTGATGAAGCAGGGTGTAATTGCCGGATATCCGGTCGAGAAAGTCAGAGTCCTCATAGTTGACGGCAAGGAGCACCCGGTCGACTCAAAGGCGGTAGCTTTTGAGGTCGCCGGCCGGGAGGCATTCAAACAGGCAATGAACGCCGCAGCCCCGGTCATGCTCGAGCCGGTCATGGATATTCGCGTTACCGTTCCAGAAGCGAACATGGGCGATGTCCTCGGGGATCTAAACACCCGTCGGGCACGTGTCCAGGGGATGGAGACCGAACGAGGGCGGAGCGTGGTTACCGCGCAAGTTCCACTTGCCGAGATACAACGTTACACGACCGACATTCGGTCGATGACAGGTGGTCGTGGCGTGTTTTCGATGTCATTGAGCCACTATCAGGTTGTCCCTTCACATGTAGCGGAGGAACTCATCGCCGCGCGCAAGAGGGAGATCGGGCAAGAGGAAGAAGACTAATCGGAATATGAGGCCAGAAAGGAGCTGGGAGCAACCCGGCCCTTCATTTTATGTCTAACCCTATGGACGATCGTAAGCCTCCAATCACATTGCGCCTTCTGACTCTCTTTAGCTTCCTGCTCGGCATCTACCTCGTCGCCAACGGTCTTGCTATTCGCCTCTTCGGTTGGAACCCCATTGTTGCGCTTCCCGGCGCCACCTGGTTGGATCCATGCCACATTTTCTCCAAAGGTTTTGATCAATGGATTATCATCAAGCCAGAGGCCCTGGCGTGGCCAGCCATTGTTCTAGGTGCTGGTTTATCGGGGGCGATATGGGGGATATGGCTTCATAGACAATGGGGGTATGGAGCGACTATTTTAATTAACGTCGTTTCGTTAATGTTTATTGGACCGGCGACGCTCTTTGCGCTCTGCAATCTGGCTTGCCTTGCCGCACCCACAACCCGTGCCTGGGTCCAGGAAGCGGACTCGCCCGATGAAGGGTGACTGGTTACCCCTCCGCTTCATAAGCGAAAAAATCGATGTTGAGCACGAAACATCCCCGTTATTAACCAAGAAACCCACGGCGCCGGACACCATCCTCTGGAAGGATCAGTATTTCAAGGTTGAGGAAGTAATCTCATCCTGGTTTGATTATTCGCGCAAGGGCAGGATGGCGCCGAATATG